>NZ_NEXU01000017.1:0-193226 GCF_002224105.1 Psychrobacter sp. DAB_AL32B
CAAGGTTATAAAACACCACTGCTGGAATCGCAACTGCGATCCCCAAACCCGTCATAATAAGCGCTTCGCCAACTGGTCCTGCAACTTGTCCCAATCCCGCCTGTCCACTCACGCCAATATTATGCAGGGCATGAAAAATACCCCACACCGTCCCAAACAGACCAATAAATGGCGCAATCGCTGCCGTCGTACCGAGGATAGGTAATCCACGCTCACTGGCAAAACGGTAACGACCAATATGCTTGAGCAGGGTCTGCTCTATCACCAAACGCCTCGTTGCGGCATCTGCGTCCCTCAATTCTGAGCGCTTGGCTTGAATTTTCTGACTCAAATCGTCGGCAACATTGGCAGCCAATTTGCGGCTTTGTAGTATCCGTATGATACCGGTTACCCAAGAGATAATAGATAAAGCAAGTAGCAAAAAGAACAAGGTTCTGGTCACCATGTCGCTATATTGCCAATAGGTTGTAAAGTCCATGTCAGACTCCTTAAGGTGTTATTGCATTACTTGCTATTTTGTTATTGATGACAGTAGTGCGAGTTAATATGTTATGCCGTATGTCTACGGGACGGTATAGGCGATGGGCAACGTGACATTACCGACGACCGCTGCACCATTTTTCATAAAGGGTTTAAATTTGCCAGAGCGTACTTGGCGTTGTGCTTCTTTATCCAATGCCGCATTTCCAGAAGATTGGGCGACACGCACACTATCAATGCCGCCCTGTTTATTGACTTTCAATACCAGCACAACGTTGAGAGTATCACCTGAATGAGCTCGACGGGCTGCGCGATCGGGAAAGCTAAAGTTCGGTGCAGATGACCAATTGGCAGCGCTGGCGGTAAAGTTTACAGGTGTATCACTTGCGGCAGCCGCAGCGGCTTTGGCAGCGGCGTCTGCTTGGACTTTTGCTCGGGCAGCAGCTTCTGCTTCTTTAGACGCTCTTACTTCTGCCGCTTCTTTTGCATCCGCTAATCTTTTAGTTTCTTGAGCGGCTTTGGCATGAGCTTGCTGTGCTGCTTTTTCAGCTTGTGCTGCCAATATCTTACGTTCGTTATCAGCGGCTAAAGCATCTGCTTGAACTGTTGATATTGACTCTTGCGGTTTTACTTTATGTTTAAAAGGTTCGTTTTCTACAGCCTTGGTTGTATCAGGTTGCGTCTTCGTTTTAGGCTTTTCTGATGTTACCGCTGGTTTGATAGCTGGCTTAGTCTTCGCTAGCGGCTGAGATTCTTTCGCTATTTTAGGTTTAGTGGTAGCGACAGATTTAGGCTGTGGCTGTATAGGTTTTACAGGCTCAGCTGTATCCATCGCAACCTCTGGCTCTTTAATCTCGGCAGGCAGCGTCACCATTTGTATCTCGATAGGTGGCGTGTCTTTTTCTGGTTCAACTTTTATCTCAGGAGTCTTGATCGCCACTAATGCGACTGCTGTCAGCACGTGCAAGCCCACAACTATAACAATAGCCGCCAGTATCAATTTAAGTGGTGGCGCGTCTAAATCCGTTGAACTCATAACACCCTAACTTTTAACCGTCATAGAATGATGGTGATAATAATGCAAACGATAACTATTATCAATGGTAAATTTCTAATATTTCAGCAATTGCATACGGTTTCTCGGACTAAAACTAAGTTTGGTATAGATTTTTATAGTGAGACCTACCCTCGATAACGATCACTGTTAATAAAAATCATTATCATTGATATTGATAATAAGTCTCAATTACTTTACTATAGCTGCTCGTTTGTTATTCCAATTACAAATGAATCGTCGAAAAAATTAAGACTATAAAATATCCAACCATCGATGAAAGTCAGCATAAAAAAACACTTTATTAGCGTCAAACAAACCATTTTTTATCTAGCAGATTTTATAAAATACTGCTCAAACCCATGATATACCGAGTTATTTATGTCTACTACCCTCTCTTCTAGCCACAAAGCTACCCCTGTTTTTAAACGTCCCTTATTGGCTGCCATGATGACCGCACTCGTTGCTACTATCAGTTTGGCAGGTTGTAGCTCACCTGAGTCAAACGACTCTGAGCCAGCAGATGCCAAGACTGAAAACCAAACGGCTGATAATGCCTCGAATGTCGCCAATAATGACGCTGTTTCTGTGGCGACTATCGCCGTCGATACGGTGAAAGGAGATGTCGAATTAGCAATGAATCCATCACCGCTGGTAGTCTATGACATGACGTTAATGCAGGACTTAGCAGCACTTGATGTCGCTGTCGATGGCATGCCAAGTGGTCTAAAATTAGATAACTTACATTCTAAGACACAGCCTGAACCAAAAGATGTCGGTACGGTATTTGAGCCAAATCTTGAAGCGTTAAATGCGATGCAGCCACAAGCTATATTGGTCGGCTCGCGTATGGCAGAAAAATACAATGCGCTATCAAGCATCGCGCCGACGTTGGACATGAGTATTGATACTGCAAATATTTATGCATCAAGCAAGCAGCGTTTGCATGATTTGGGCGCATTATTTGGCAAAAGCGATCAAGCGGCTAAGCTGCAAGGAAATATCGACGGTCTCATTGATGAGACTAAAACCTTGACTAAAGAAAAGGGTAAAGGCTTAGTCGTCATGGTCAATGGCAATAAGCTATCCACCTACGGTGACAAGTCGCGCTATGGCTTTATTCATACGGTACTCGATATCCCAATGGCAGATGACCAAATCTCAGATGCGCGTCACGGTCAGCCCATCTCTTTTGAGTATATCCAAAAAACCAATCCAGACTGGCTATTTGTCATCGATCGCAGCGCAGCAATTGGTGAAGATGGTGCCGGTGCCAAAGCAGTATTGGATAATCCATTGGTCGCGCAAACCAATGCATGGAGTAAAGATCAAGTGGTTTACCTTAGCCCAGACTCTTACCTTGCCTTTGGTGGCTATTATCAGTGGATGCAGGATTTAACCACGATTAAAAACGCCTTTGCTAGCGCTAAATAAACGCTATTACTTTTCGGGCAGCTACTATTAATGTCAGTTGCCACTCCTTATTTTTAAGCCAGTAGCCGTTATGTCGTTATTTTCACCTCGTGCTCACGCCAGCGCTGCTTTGCCAGCCGCTTCGTCAAGTTGGCAAAGCACCAGCAATAGCATTAATCCCAACCATCGACGTGCCGCCATACCGCCGTGGCTGATAAATACCGCTAGCCTCATTATCATGGGGCTATTGGTGTTATTAAGTTTATCAATTGGCGTGGCGGACTTTTCGTGGTCGGGTATATGGCAAAGTCTTATCAATCATAGCGCCAACTCCGACAGCTCACTGCTGCTGGTCAGCCGACTACCACGTACTATTGCGATCATTTTGACCGGTGTTTCCATGGCGGTGGCTGGGATGATTATTCAAGTGGTGCTAAAAAACCGCTTCGTTGAGCCATCAATGGTCGGTGCTACTCAAAGTGCAGCGCTAGGATTATTAGTGGTCAGCTTGCTGTTTCCAGCCAGTGCGCTCATTGTCAAAATGGGCGTGGCTACCATTACTGCCGTATTTGGCATGATGCTATTTATGCTATTAATCCACCGCATTCCGCCGACTGATTTTTTGATGATTCCACTGATTGGGATTGTCTTTGGTGGAATTATCGAAGCGGTGACGACGTTTATCGCCTATCAAACAGAATCGCTACAAATGCTAAGCGTTTGGCAATTTGGTGACTTCTCTGGTGTATTAGCCGGTCGTTATGAGCTGTTATGGCTAACAGGTGGGCTATGTGTCATCGCTTATATTATTGCCGACAAACTGACCATCGTCGGTTTGGGCGATAATATAGCGCTCAATTTAGGCATTAGTAAACGGCAAGTCACGTGGATGGGCGTTGGGATGGTGGCGATGATGAGCGCTGTCGTCGTCGTGACGGTTGGCATGATTCCTTTTATTGGTTTGGTCGTACCCAATATTGTCAGCCGATTGATGGGTGATAAGTTGCGCCGAAGCTTGCCAGCGGTCGCGCTATTGGGTGCTTCAGCGGTGCTATTCTGCGATATTATCGGGCGCTCCATCCGCTATCCATTTGAAGTCCCTGTTGCTACTGTTTTTGGGGTGGTCGGCACGGTATTGTTTTTATGGCTGTTATTACGTGCTCCTGCGGAGTCATGACATTTATGACAGGCTCATTATAACGGACTCATAGTTTTTGCCATAACTATGACACTTTGATCATCGATCATCTTACTTGCCATTCTCTTTTATAAGATTAGCGTATGCTTTTACATTCTGCCTCCACCACCACCACCACAGATACGGATACTCATAGTGAGTCATCAAAGCATACAAAGCTATCAGGATTTTGGGCAAGGTTGTGGCTAGCCATCACTCAACATCCAAAATCCATTGCTACCATTATCTTACTCATCTCAGCTATTTTATTTTTGACCATTAACGTCAATGGCTATTGGGATTTTGCTTTGCCGCTACGGGGTAAAAAACTGCTGGCTTTAATGGTAGTTGGCTATGCAATTGGCGTATCAACCTTATTGTTTCAAACCTTGACCCATAACCCTATCCTCACGCCCTCTTTATTGGGATTTGACTCGCTATATGTGTTGCTACAAAGCTTATTGGTGTTTTTCTTAGGCGCAATTAGCTTTACCAGTATCAACCCAATCGTCAAATTTACGCTTGAAATCATCTTAATGTTTGGCGCGTCATTATTGCTATTTCGACTGCTGTTTTCAAAAAGCAGTCAGGATTTGACGCGGCTGATATTAGTGGGTGTTATCTTTGGGGTATTGTTTCGCAGCCTATCCGCACTGATTGCACGGCTGATTAATCCTGATGACTTTGTGGTGGTGCAATCTGCCAGTTATGCACAATTTAATACCGTCAACCCGCAGCTACTGGGTATTAGTATTTCTATCTGTGTTATTAGTGCGCTGTTTATCTGGCGCTGGCGCTATCAATGTGATGTATTGATGCTTGGCAAGGCACAAGCGATTAACTTGGGTATTAATTATCAGCGCTTAGCATTTGGGCTCTTAACCGTCATTGCAGTATTGGTCGCCACTGCCACCGCATTAGTCGGTCCAGTGACTTTTTTCGGACTATTAGTCTGCGCCCTGACCAATCGACTTGCCCGCCACATGTATCATAGTGAACGGCTGATATTGGTCAGCTTGGTGGCGATGATTTGCTTGGTACTTGGTCAGACCATATTTGAGCAAGTACTGGGCATGGCAGGCGTATTATCGGTCGTCATTGAATTGGCAGGCGGCTTGGTATTTTTAGCCTTAATATTTATGAGCCAACGCCGCTCGAGCTAAAAGCTCTAAACATTTATTAAAATTCAGCTCATAGATACTCAAAATGAAGTAAAAACAATAAAGTAAGAATAATTATGATAAAAATAACGGGCGTATCGCATCACATTGGTAAACAGCAGATTCTACATGACATCAGCTTATCGTTGCCAAGCGCACAAGTGATTGCACTTATTGGCCCCAATGGCGCTGGTAAATCTACCTTGTTTTCACTGATGGCACGCCTGCAACCATTGCAATCTGGACAAGTATGCTTTGCTGAGCATGATATCGTCAGCTGTCATGCGCGGACACTGTCTAAAACGGTGGCAATGCTTGGGCAAGACAATCAAGTGCAAGGGCGACTGCGCGTGCATGAGCTGCTGATGTTTGGGCGCTATCCGTATCACCAAGGGCAGCCAACAGCGAACGATCAGCAAAAAGTGCAAGAAATAATCGAACGCTTTGAGCTTGAGCCACTTGCCGAGCGCTTTTTATCGTCCTTATCAGGTGGACAACGGCAACGGGTGTTGATTGCGATGATTGTCTGCCAAGATACGCCGTATTTATTGCTTGATGAGCCGTTGAACAATTTGGATATGTATCATGCTGGACGCTTGATGCGCGAGCTGCATGAGTTAAGTCATCACCAGCAAAAAACGGTAGTGATCGTCTTACATGATATCAATCAAGCCGCGCAATTTGCCGATACGGTAGTAACAATGAAAGAAGGTAAAGTCATGGCAGTCGGTCGACCGGTTGATGTCATCACGCAAGCAACGATGAAAGAACTATACAATGTTGACGTTACGGTGCTGAATCATCAAGGGCGTCCAGTGATTGTCGATAGTTTTTGATGAACAGCTAGGGGTTGAATAATGCTATACGTCAGTAATTTTTATTATACTTTTCTTTATATCTCGCGACATTTTTAAGCGTTGTTGTCGTCCTTTCCACCACAAATAAACCCCAGTACCAGACAACACCGCGACCGCTAACCCAATCAATGCTAAGAATATCTGATATGCCAAATGACCTATGCCGTGACCGATATGCCCCATGTGCAAGGTTGAGAGCCATTGGTCGGTTTTATTGCCAAATGACGCGTTTTGATAACCAAAATTCACGCGCTCGACACTGCCTGTTTTTGCATTCACCGTAATCGATGACGCGCCGCCTTTTTTGCCAATATCTTTATTGGTTTTAAAGCGCATCTGCCACTGCTTGTCTTCCTCGACCCAGCGAATTCCCAATAGTTGCTGTACGCTTAGACCGTTTTTCTGCGCGGCAATAGTTGCTTGCTTGCTGACATATTCGATACTATTGGCTTTATTGATTACATCATTAATTGCATCAGCACCTATTTTACTACTAACGCTAACTGGCATCGTATTTGGCAGAATTTGCGCGCTGGTTTTATCTGCTTTTTTCGATTTCCCTCCCTTACCATCTTTACCTTCAAGCCCGACTACCACTTGCATTACTGGCTTATAGACCTGCTGTAAATTAAAACCTACACTCGACCATGCAATCACAAACAACATAATCCACAACCATAAGCCAAATGCTTGATGCACATCATAATTCAGCTTAAAGATATTGGTTTTGGTACGAATTTTCCATGCAGGTAGCCAGCGTTTAAAAAAAGAGGCGCGTTTTTTAGTAGAGATTTTGTTGCTAGTACTGCTATTTTTAACTGCTCTTGGAAAGGTTAAATAAAAGCCAATAAAGCAATTAAGCGTCCAAACCAGCGCCACAATACCTAATATCAACTTACCGATATCACCGAGCAATAAATCACGGTGCAGCCAAAATACCTTGTACATGGTATTGCGCCAAGCCCATTCGTTTTTATCACGTGTCCCCATTATTTCAGCCGTAAAGGGGTTTATATAGACCTCTTGGAAGGGAGGCTCAGGCGCTACTTTCACGTCGCCCTTGTATTTATCAACCACAAACACAACAGCGCGGTTAGGCTCGACTGTCACTGCAAAGGCTGAAAAACTATATTCTGGATAGCTACTAATTACTTTGTCATGAAGGGTTGCAATAGACAATACTGGTGTCTGCGCTGGCTTAACATAAGCCAAACGCTGATTGAACACATCGTCTAGCTCATCATGAAACGCTAATAACGCCCCAGTGATTCCAGCCATGATTAAGAAAGCCGCCATTACCAGCCCTGTGTAACGGTGAATCCATAGGCAAATGCGGCGCGGGTGAATTGAAAATGAGATCATGAGTGCTGAATCTTTATAAATGTAGATGAATAGGTGTGATACCACTAAATAAAAGTTAAAAACTATCTCTAAAAAAGCGCAATAAAAAAGTCAGCCCTCTATAAAGAGCTGACTTTTTAAACACGATCCAATTCTCTTTGCTTTTTTTAGAACTAGAACTGATACGTCAATGACGCTTTGATATTACGACCTTTTTCAAAGTCAGTGCTATCATCTTTTAAAGGATCCAATCTTGATGCATGACTGGCATAAGCTTCATCGAAAAGATTGTAAACACCGACCGTCGCTTTTAGTCCTTCAATTTGTCTTGGCGAATAGTTCATAAAGATATCATGGACGTCATAGCTTGGTTTTTCAATATCATTTGCGCCAGTATTTGGCATCACTGAAGCGACATACGTACTGCGCCAGCCAATATCTGTCGTTTCTGTTGGGCTATAAGCCAGGTTGACCATATATTTATCACCTGATTCTGAGCTGCTTCCGGTCACTGATGGAATGCTGTAGCCCGTATTTTCACCTTTACTGCGCGCGCGCGAATAGCTCAAACCCATACTAAAATCATTCATTTTATAATCAGCGGCAAGCTCAATACCTTTAATCTTGAAATCTTCAGTACTATTGACAGTACCTTGACAACGGTTTCCATCGTCAGCTTTGTCATAAGTTTGGAATGGTGTTCCACTCTCACAATTCAGACCTGGACGCGTACCACCTGATCTAACAAACTCAATATAGTTTTCGATATCAGTTTCAAAGTATTTACCGCTTAGTTGCAGTGCATCTCCAGCTACCGTTAGGTCGCGCAAGGTTGTAACGATACCCACTTCAGCGTTAGAGCCTTCTTCTGCTTTTAAGTTATTATTAACGTAAGTTTTATCACCATCTGAATTAAAGATGGTTTGGCTTAAATCAGGACCATTAAATAACTGTGTGTAGCTAGCGAATACTTGCGTCAGTGGTGCAATCTCATAGCTTGCGGCAAGCGCGCCGACGACATTATCATAAGTTTTTCCACCAGCGATAAAGTCAGGAGATTTGTAGCGGTCATAACGAACACCTGGTGTTAGGCTAAATTTGCCCATTTGCCATTGGTCTTCTAGATAAATAGAAGTGTTTGTTGCCTGATCTGACCCTTTTTTGACGAAGTCGCGCTCCATCTCTGATTCTTTCTTGTAATGCTCAACACCAGATATCAGCTTGTGGGTGCCAACATTGGTAGCAATGTTACTGGTGTTTTGGATTTTTGCGCCTGTGGTTTGAACTTCAGCGTTAAAATCAAAGCTACCTACATAGGAGGAATCACGTAAAATACGGGTTTTGGTTTGATACACATTGGTATCTACATTAACCAATGGATTGCTAGGATTGAACTTATAATCAATACCATACGTATCGCGCTTTACTTGTTGTGGGATTACCTTAAGACCTCCAGTATTGGGACTACTTGGAAAGTCTGGGCGGAATGGGAAAATACCTTTCTTTTCAGTGCTACTAAAGTTTGCGCCAATATGGTGGTCATCTGCAATATACGCACCAGCTTTTAATAAGATGCTTTCAGTTTTACTGTCTTCAAACAGCTCACGACCGTTACCATCTTCGCCAGAATCGGCATCACGCTTGCCATAATAAGCCAGTAAGTCAACATTCTCCGTTGGTGCGGCAAACACAGTCGCTGACGTTAATAGCTCGTCGTTATTACTAGCGTATCCTGCATGAACTTTAGCACCGATTCTTTGGCCAGGTTTTAACAAGTCGGCCGCATCAACGGTGGTAAAAGCCACTGCACCACCAATGGCATCGTTTCCTAACGTCACTGAGTTATTACCAACTGAGACATCCGCTTGCTTGAGTAAGTCAGGATCAAGGGTTAAATCACCCATATGATAAAACAGTTTGCCTTCTTGACGAGCACCATCGATAGTGACTTTTAGGTTGCTATCTTCAAGACCACGAATACGAATACGCTGATTGACCGCTGAGGTACCACCTACGGTAACCCCGGGAACGACATTCAAAAAATCGCTCAAATGGCTAGCTTGCTGCGCTGGCGTATAGTCCTCTATATAAACAGAATCTTCTTGCGCTTTTTCACGGACTGAACTGTTGGCAGTCACTGTGATGGTCTGTAATGTGGTACTAGGCATATCTTCTACAGCGGCTGCACTCGCCGCTTGCGAGCCTTGTGACCATAGTACCGCTGCTACGCCCATGGACAATACGCTCAATCGACTAGAAAACTTTACTTCACGCATAACACACTCACTTTATCTACTATCAGAAATTAGGATTTTAAAAACGACGTTTGAAAATTAATTTCAAGACCGTCTATCAATGGTCTGTACCAAAACAACCTTTTAGAAGGTTGGTGTTTGAATAAAAACTAAGCTTGGTATTTAAGTAATAGCCAAGGCAATACGCGAATAACATTATTAATGTTAATGATAATGATTAGCGTTTAATAATGAGAGGCATAATAACGAAGTATTAACAATTTGGCAATAATTAATGTCAGAAATTTATATCGATAAATTATGCATGCTTTTTTACTTTGTCTCTGCTAGATATGTAAACCTTTAAGATACGGCTCTCTCAGTGATTTTAGCCACCAACAAGGTGTGCTAATCCATCAGTCAATTTCGATCAATAAACCTCTTATATAAAAAAATCATTGCAATATGCGGTCGTTTGCCTATACCCTTAGATAGTTGACTAATTAGTCAGGTTTAAAATTACGACTATTAGTCAGATTAAAAAACAATAGCTATCTGCTTATATTTATTAACATCAGGATAAGTGCAACGCTTTGGTAGTTGGATTAGCAATGTGAAACTTTAGAGAGCTAGCAATTTGCCTATCTCATTTGTTTATTCGAAATTTTGCTTAATTATCTACACAGAGTTTGGACTAAAACTCACTTTACAAGGAAGTTAAGATGAGTGAACATACTCAAGGGAACCCCGATTTACTGTATGGACTGCATGACCGTCCTGCCCCCGCCAAAGCATTTTTAGGTGCTATACAGCACGTACTTGCCGCTTTTGTCGGTATTATTACCCCTTCTTTAATCATTGGCGGTGCCTTAGGCTTAGGGGAACACATTCCCTACCTTATCAGTATGTCTTTGATGGTATCTGGGGTTGCAACCTTTATTCAGACACGTAAGGTTGGTCCGGTAGGTTCCGGCCTTATGGCACTACAAGGCACCAGCTTTGGTTTCTTAGCAGCCGTACTTGCCGCTGGTTTTGTGGTAAAAAATAAGGGTGGTAGTCCAGACGAGATTCTCTCTGTCATCTTTGGGGTCTCATTCCTTGGCGCATTCATTGAGATATTCTTAAGTCAGTTCATTACTAAGCTTAAATCGCTGATGAGCCCTATCGTGACCGGTTGTGTCATTGTCACTATTGGTCTGTCATTGACCAAGACTGGTTTGACCGATTTGGCAGGGGGCGTTGGTGCTGAGAACTTCGGTAGTATGGAGAACCTATTACTAGGCGGTGGTGTACTGGTGAGTGTGGTACTGATCAGTATCATCGATAACAAAGTCATTCGCTCTAGTGCTATCTTTATTGGTCTGATGCTAGGCTTAATCGCGGCAATGTTTATGGGACGTATTGACTTCTCGTTAGTCTCTGAAGCACCTTTACTTACTATACCAGTGCCTTTTAAATTTGGTTTTGGCTTTGACTGGCAGGCGTTTATTCCTATCGCCTTTATGTATGTCATCACTAGTATTGAGACTTCAGGCGACTTGACCGCAACCTCAATGATTTCAGGCGAACCTATCAAAGGTCCGGTATACGAAAAACGTATTAAAGGCGGGGTGTTAGGCGATGGTGTTAACTCTTTGATTGCTGCCGTATTTAACACTTTCCCAGTGACTACTTTTAGCCAGAATAACGGCGTGATTCAAATGACGGGTATTGCCAGTCGCTATGTTGGTCTTTATGTCGCTGCTATCATCTTCACGATGGGTCTGTTTCCTGTCCTTGGTGCTATTTTTACCCAACTACCAAAGCCCGTTGTTGGTGGCGTGACCCTATTGATGTTTGCAACGGTAGCCACTGCTGGTATTCGCATTTTATCAACGGTTGATTTTACCCATCGTAATATCTTGATTATTGCGACCACACTAGGTCTAGCAATGGGTATTGCCTTTGTCCCTGATGTATTCGCCCAAACGCCGCAGTTGTTCCGTAATATCTTTGGTTCAGCCGTAACGATGGCGGGTGTAGTCGCTATCACCCTTGATATGATTTTACCGAAGAACTATGGGTCTGAATACGACACACCAGAGCAAAATGCTAAAGTTGAAGAACAGATAAACCTTCTCAAAAAAGCCTCTTAAAAAAGTATCCCAATAGCAGTTTTATCCATAAGATAAAATAAAGACTCAGCAGAATATCCTGCTGAGTCTTAAGCTCTGCTTTAATGATAGCAGCCTTAATAAAGCTTATATCATCAAAGGGTTTTTAGGATAATTATATATAATAAAACTATGAACTTATTCGATGCCACAACCGCGTAAGATAAACGGTACTAAAAAGTCAGCAGCACGGGCTTCATCTTGCTCATCGTAAGCCTCTTTTTGCATCAAGCCGACGATTTCTGTTTCAAACTCTGCATATCGCTGTGTCGTTGCCCAAATTAAAATCAATAGCTGCAACGGGTCGGCAATAGCGATTCTGCCTTGCTCGTGCCATGTTTTCATTACCTGTGTTTTATCAAGCGCCCAGTCTTTCATCACCGTTGACATGAAATCATGTAAATGCGGTGCCCCGCCGATGACCTCAAGGGCAAACAGCTTATGGCGATTTGGATTGGCAAACGCTTGATGTAATTTGGTACGGACGAACTTTTCAATGACCGTTTTTGGATCACTATCTACCGTCATGGTCACCAACCCCTCATTCCATTCTTGAATAATAGAACGCAAGACCACTTTGTATAGATTTTTCTTATTTTTAAAGTAATAATGAATATTGGCTTTTGGTAGCCCTGCTCGATCCGCGATACCTTGCATCGTGGCACCGCGATAACTTTGCAGCACGAACTCTTCTTCAGCGGCTATCAAAATCACCGCTTGATTTTGTGCACGAATATCCTGCTGATTACGATGAACGGTATTCTCAGAGGAAGTAGGTGGGTTTTCTTTGCAATTTTGAGTCATGGAATAAACCGTTAGACATTATGGTGAATAAACGACCATATTCCAGTATATTATTAGGACAGACAGTAAATTATCGTCCTAATTTTATGAAATATAGCCAATAACAGAAAATATTTTGCATAAAGTAGTTGACCATTTGGTCAGGTTTAAGCAGAATGGTTAATATTAAACCAATTAGCACTGAATCGATACTACTTTAGCATGGGTTTCTCCCCTCATTTATATAATCAAGAGACATCACCTTCTCTTTGTAAATTCATACTAAGCAATTCATACTAAGCAAAATGCTTTATCAAAAAACAAGGATGTTACCGTGAGCTTATCACTATCGCAATTTAATGCCCTCTCGCAAGCCGATGCGACCTCACAATTATTGACCTGTTGTACCAGCACCAGCTGGGCAAATACTTTAGCAGATGCACGTCCGTTTGCAGATCTAGACGCTTTACTTACCTCTAGCGATGCGGCATGGCAGCAAGCGCAAACAGAAGAAGGCAATTTACTAGAAGCCTTTGATGGTCATCCACAGATTGGTAATGTCGATTCATTAAAAGAAAAATATCGCAATACGCAAGACAGCGCGGCGCATGAGCAATCAGGTGCCAATGACGCTGATGACGCTGTGATTGAAGCGTTGGCGCAAGGCAATCAGGATTATCTCGATAAATTTGGCTTTATCTTTATCGTCTTTGCAACCGGTAAAAGTGCCCAGCAAATGCTGGATTTATTGCAAGCACGTTTACCAAACGATCGCGATACTGAACTATTAAATGCAGCCACTGAGCAAAACAAAATCACGCGTTTACGTTTACAAAAACTGCTGAGCGACGCTTAAATCTTGCCCAATTAGACCAACATATATAAAAGGAATTATCATGTCAGGTACTCTCTCATCACATATTTTAGATACCCATCTTGGCAAACCTGCCGCTGATATAGCAGTGACGCTACATCGCGTGAGCGCCAGTGGCGAGCCGTCATTATTGGCAAACGGTGTTACCAACGCTGATGGTCGCGTGACTACCGACGGTTGGGTATTTAACCCAGAAATTGATATTGCCGAGTATCATTTAGATATCGGTCGTTATACGCTGACCTTTGATACCCAAGCGTATTTTGATGCACAAAAACTAACGGTATTTTATCCGCAAGTGGTCATCGATTTTATGATACAAGATAATGGTCACTATCATGTGCCGCTACTGCTTAGCGCACACGGCTACGGTACCTATCGCGGATCATAATTTTATAGCTTTATTACTCGAAGCCTTATAAAAATAAGGCTAAACGAGCGCTGGAAAATTAAACGTCTGACAGTGAGGTCAGTGGTTTAAGACCAAATAAATAATGCTGGTATCGCTACGTTGTATCACAATCTTTTATAATAACGAAGGTGAGCAAAAGTCGTTACGAGTTACCAAGATATAATAATATAAAGGACATTGACAACATGGGTGCATATCTTCTCGATTGGCTAAGTTTATTCTTCCGCTGGTTTCATGTTATCGCTGGTGTGGCGTGGATTGGCGCATCATTTTACTTCGTATGGCTAGACATGAGTCTTCAGAAGCCACCAGAATGGAAAGCCAAAAAAGGTATTTCAGGTGATCTTTGGGCAGTTCATGGTGGTGGTTTTTATGAAATTGCCAAATACAAGCTCGAACCTGAAGAGATGCCGAAAACCCTGCATTGGTTTAAGTGGGAAGCCTATACCACTTGGCTGACCGGTATGGCGATGCTCATCATCGTCTACTACATCAATGCGACGGCTTACTTGATTGATCCGAGCAAAGTTGATTTTGGTAGCAATGTTGGTGCTATATCGACCAGTCTATTGTTCTTATTCGGTAGTTACTTTATTTATGAAGTCATTGTACGCAGCAATGTCGGCAAAAATAAACTGGCATTTAGTATCACTATCTTTATACTAATGATCATTGCCACGTGGGGTTCTTATCAGCTGTTTAGTGATCGTGCTTCCTTTATCCATGTCGGTGCCATTTTAGGTACAATCATGGCAGGTAACGTTTTCTTTGGGATTATGCCTGCTCAGCGCGCCTTGGTAGATTGTGTACGTCGTGGCGTAAAACCAGGTCCAGATGTAGCAGCTTTAGCATTGATGGCTAGAAACCGCTCATTGATGAATAACTACTTTACCCTACCGCTAATTTTTATCATGATTAGTAATCACTATCCAATGATGTATTCACATGCGCATGGTTGGTTGGTATTGGTATTCGTCGGTATCATCACTGCAACGGCTCGTCATTACTTCAACGAAAAACACTTGGGCCGCCAAAAACCAAAATTCTTAGTAATTCCTGCGATAGCAACCGTATTGTTGATTATTTGGATGCGTCCAGAACCTATTAAGCCATTGCCAGTTCCTGTCATACCTGTGGCATCTGCAACAGAAACTGCTGCTCCAGCACCGACAGATACGCCACCTGCTGTAGCCGGAGATACAGCCGCCGTAGCACCTGCTGCTGGCCCTGCTCCTAGTGCAGATACGACTGCCGCAGTGGTACCTGTTGCATCATCAGCTGACGACGCTATCATGGCAGTGGTACATACAAAATGTAGCGTTTGTCATGCTGCGCAGCCTACCCAACCCGGATTTTCAGCGCCACCACTCGGTTTTATTGTACAAACGCCAGAAGATATGAAAATCAATAAGGCAAAAATAGTCACTGCATTGCAAACTAACTATATGCCACTGGGTAATATCACTCAGCTAAGCGATGAAGAGCGTCAGCAGCTTATCGCTTACACTTCAGGTTTATAGTAAATACTGTATCCATGCTTAAAGCAGTGATTGTAAAAACGATGTTTATAAAGACAATGTTCTAATGATTGGTAACGCTGATTTTTAAAAGTCAGCGTTACCAACAGCTATTTTATCGATATGTATCATTCAATGATTACTGCCCAAGCAACAACGGTATCCCCTGCCCCAGCTTTACCTTATTTCGTTTCAGCTTTCGTTTATCTAGGATAATGACAATGACAAAAAAAATAACCAGCGACTTTGATCAAGCGAGCTATCCGCGTGACTTAAAAGGCTATGGCGAAAATCCACCAAACGCCAAATGGCCGGGCGGCGCTAAGATTGCCGTACAGTTTGTGCTAAATATCGAAGAAGGTGCAGAGAACAGTGTCTTGCATGGCGATGGTCAATCAGAGCGTTTCTTATCAGACGTTTTAGGTACGCCAGAATTTAACAACCGTCACCAGTCAATTGAATCAGCCTTTGAATACGGTAGCCGTGTTGGTGTTTGGCGTGTCTTAGACACCTTTAAAGAGTATGGTTTACCCATTACTACCTTTACTTGTGCTGCCGCTGCTGAAAAAACACCGCATATCGTCGAGCGCATATTAGAAGACGGTCATGAGATTGCCAGTCACGGACTGCGCTGGATTACCTATCAATATATGTACCGCGAAACTGAGCGTGAGCATGTACGCCGCGCTACTGAAATTTTCGAGAGTATGGTCGGCAAGCAGCCGCTTGGCTGGTATACCGGTCGCGATAGCCCAAATACTCGCGAGCTGGTCGCTGAACAAGGCGGCTATATTTATGACTCTGATTCTTATGCGGATGAGCTCCCGTACTGGCTCAATGTCAAAGTAGAAGAAGGTAATAAAATTGCTCGCAAACCGCATTTGGTCATCCCTTATACGCTTGAGACCAATGACATGCGTTTTTCTTCAAGTCCTGGGTTCACCAATGCCGAACCTTTTTATCAATACTTAAAAGACAGCTTTGATACCTTGTATGAAGAAGGTCAAGACACGCCAAAAATACTAACGATTGGCTTGCATTGCCGCATCATTGGTCGTGCTGGTCGCATTAAAGCGCTCAAACAATTTCTACAATACATCACCAGTAAACCCGATGTTTGGATCTGCCGCCGCGATGAAATCGCCAAGCACTGGTATGAAAATCATCCAGCAACGGCTGATAACACCGCCAACTGGATGTAGCTAGTTACTAAACGTATCATCATATTAATCAGCACCTACGTAGTAGCAACCACGTAAGCTAAGTGATGATACGCTCAAGGCAGTTTATTACCTCAGCCATTTCATTGCGCCAAAATCATATCTTGTGTCCTGTATTTGCCTCGTTTAAATCAGTAAGTGCTAGCGACACTGGCTTTGATTGTTTGTTACTATAAATTTCAAACTGCGGATTAACTGTCTTGCTGCCTAACTGTCTTGCTAACTAACGATAACAATCGTGAAGCGCTAGAAAAAGCTCACGAATAAAAACCACGAATAAAAACATAGTGCCATTAGCGACCGCTGCCGGTCTATCACTTAATAAGTTACTAAAACAACTGAATAAATGATATTACTAACTAACATAAAGGTGAACTTATGAAAACCACAATAATTGCTCAACCTTTAACCAAAGCTGCTTTTGCACCCTATGGCTCAGTGATTGAGCCTTATGATGATGAAGAAAAATGTCCTGAAAACAGCTGGGATATTAACCGTGGCTTTGCCTGTCGTCATGATTCTATCTCAAAAGTTCAAAATGACGGCGGTGAAGTTGGCTTTAGTATTTTCCGTACCAAAAGACGTGACTGCCCCATTACCTTATCGGTGATGGAATATCATCCGTTTGGTACGCAAGCCTTCTTTTCTATGAATAGCACAGACTATATAGTCGTGGTGGCAAAAGCTGGCGAGCCACCAAAATCAGCGGATGATTTAGAAGTTTTTTATGCCCGTTCGTATCAAGGTGTACAGTATGATGCCAATGTTTGGCATCATCCGCTACTGGCGCTAAAAGCTGATTGTGACTTCTTAGTGGTCGATCGCATCAATGGTGATGGTAATAACTGCCATGAGTTCGAAATTGATAATTGGGAAGTTTGCGTTGATGTCTCTACTGAGGAAGCTAAGTCAAATAGAGCAAAGGCTAATGCTGTTTAGAAGTTATATAAATAGTATTTTGATTGTGCTTTAATTTGACTGCACTCTAATTTTATTGTGCTCTAAAAAGCTCACTGGTAGCAGACATAACAACAATCGATATAAAAGAATATTAAATAAAATTCTCTAGAATGATTATCAAGATTTTTAGAGAAACAACACTCTGTTTTAACGAAGACAACAAGGAAATCCAATTATGTCAACTAAAAGTACTTATTACGCACCTACAGGCGGCTTGCCTCCTCAAACACAATTACTATCCGATCGCGCTATCTTCACCGAAGCTTATGCGATTATTCCAAAGCGCGTATTAACGGATATTGTTATCAGCTATCTGCCGTTTTGGACAGGTATGCGCATGTGGGTACTGGCACGCCCACTTTCAGGTTTCTCTGAGACTTTTTCACAGTATATCGTCGAAGTTGAGCCTAATGGCGGTTCAGAAAAGCCTGAGCTAGATGCCAACGCCGAAGGTGTTGTATTCATCGTTGAAGGCGAAATGGATATGACTATTGAAGGTGAGACGCATCATCTTGAAGCGGGTGGTTATGCATTCTTACCACCTGGCTGCAAATGGTCATTGAAAAATAATAGCGACAAGCACGTTAAATTCCATTGGATCCGCAAAGCGTATCAACATTGCGAAGGTATTGATGTGCCTGAAGCCTTTGTAACAAGCGATCACGATGTTGAAGCGATTGAGATGCCAAACACAGGCGGCGTATGGACAACCACTCGATTCACAGAGCAGTCTGATATGCGTCACGACATGCATGTAAACATTGTGACTTTCCAGCCAGGCGGCGTGATTCCATTTGATGAAACTCATGTGATGGAACATGGTTTGTATGTACTAGAAGGTAAAGCCGTCTATCACTTAAACGGTGAATGGGTAGAAGTTGAAGCAGGTGACTTTATGTGGCTACGCGCATTCTGCCCACAATCTTGTTACGCCGGCGGACCTGGTCCATTCAGATACTTACTATACAAAGACGTGAACCGTCATATGCCGTTTATTCGTCCAGTAAAATAAGCAATATGGAATAATGACCAGAACAATAATAAATAGTATAGAGCCATAATCGTTAATTCGAACACGTCATTTATAATTTTTAATAATAGAGCCAGCTAATTATGATTAGCTGGCTTTTTATTTTTATGCTAAATTTAGTATTTTTAAACAGCGCTTTCATCAAGCAATACTAAAACATTAACCACTTTACTTGTTTTTTACGTACTACTGTACTAGAATACTGAAACAGGATAGCCATTTATCTCTTTTTTTATGAAGATTAAATATTATGAGTACTGACCCTTACCGTAGCTTATTAAACCATTTAGCCAGTTGTAGTGACAGCACCGATATCGAAATGCTGCTAAATGCACTGCTAACCGATAAAGAGCAATTTGAGATTGCCAATCGTATTCGTATTTTTGATTTATTAGCGCGCGGCGTTACCCAACGTGAAATATCTGAACAGTTAGGCGTCGGTATTGCAACGGTCTCTCGCGGTGCTAAAGCCATGCAAATTCACGATGTTAGTGCTTTATTAGCGACGCATCGAGAAATTAATGGCTAATTAATAAATAGCATGTTGGTAAAAAATTGAATTTAAAAGAGGGAGTGTGGGCAAATGAAAGCTTATGTAAGAACAAACGCACAATCTATGGAGGTAGAATTACAAGATATTGCGGTGCCTGAAGTTGCTGAGCAAGAAGTACTCGTCGAGATGAGTGCCTTTGGTGTCGGCATTCATGACCGCTACTTCATACCGAGCGATGCTAACTTTCCTTATACGATTGGTTTAGAAGGGTCAGGTGTCATCAAAAAGATCGGAAATGGCGTCAGAGATTTTGTCATTGGCGACCGAGTTATCTTAAATAGCAGCAGTCTTCCTAAAGGAGGGTGCTGGGCTGAATATACCGTCGTGCCAAGCGATATGCTCATATTCCTACCTGAATCGATGGACTTTAATGAAGGGGCTACCATCTCTGTCGCAGGCAAAACAGCGATGGAATGCATGGGCGCACTTGATTTGAACGAAGGAGATACCCTATTTATTGCTGGCGCTTCAGGAGCAATCGGCAGCTTGGTCATTCAGCTTGCTGTAGATAAAGGGGTACGCGTTATCGCTTCTGCGTCCAAAAACAATCATGCTTATATGCATGCGCTTGGCGCCGACATAACGGTTGATTATAAGGATGCTGATTGGCAAGAATCTTTATTAAAAATCCTACCAAACGGTGTCGATATCGCGCTTGCCATTCAACCTAATACCGCGAAGGATAGTATGGACGTTGTAAAAAACAGCGGCACGGTTATTACGGTTTCTGGCGATTCAATAGCTGCAGAACGCGGCATTACAGTATCTCAATTTGAACACCTCCTCAGCTGGCAAGAAGCCCTTAATGGTTTAATTGGTAATATTACTGCTGGAAAAGTAAAAATTATTATCGAAAAAATTTATCGTTTTGATCAAGCACTTGAGGCACTTGCAAAAACAGAAACCAGACATGCACGTGGCAAAATCGTTGTGAGTATTTAACATTTATTAGATACAAACGCAGGCAGCGTATGTCGTCTGTTTTCGCCTTATTCATATTTTCACTTTATTAATAATTGAACCAATTCGGATATTGTTATGACCTCTTCGACACCCCAGCAACATCAACCTACTGCTATTGATATTCCTAGCAAGCCGCAACGCATAAAACTCACGCAGGATATTGATTTTCTTGCTTTATTCAAACGCATTGAGCGTGCTTTTGACACTTGCTATTTGCTCGAGTCCTTGGGCGAAGATAGCCATATGTCACGCCATCATGCTATTGGTTTTGATCCGATTATGACCATTGCTGCTATTGACCGCACTACCCTTGCGATTACCGATAATAAAACTGCTAAAACTGACCATTATCAGACTGACAATCCATATCAATTACTACGCAAAATTACTCCACAGCATGTCATCGCCCGTGAGCAAAGCGGCGGTTTGGTGGGTTATTTGGGCTATGACAGTGTCAATTTCTTTGAGCCAAGCTTGAATGCTAAGCCGAGCGAAGACTTTGAGCCATTTAAATTTGGCGTCTATCTAGACGGCTTAACGCTCGATAAGATGACCGGTGAAATTTTCTATTTTTATTACCCTACTGCACAGCAAGAAAACCGCATCGAGCAAATCAAAGCCTTGCTTGATACATCAATTCCAAGTTACCAACCACCCACAGTTGAGTTTTTGGGTGATGGTATGAGTCAAGATGAACATGCCAAAGTAGTGATGCAAGTGAAAGAAGACATCATTTCTGGGCGTATCTTTCAGTGTGAAGTCGGCTTTAAATCCAAGTATCGCATTGCGGGCGATAAGATGCCGATTTATGAAAAGCTGCGTGCGGTCAATCCATCACCGCACATGTACTTTATGAAATTTGCTCAGCAGTGCATCATAGGCGCCTCGCCTGAATTGCTGTTTCGCTTGCGTCAAGGCGAAATGGAGACTTATCCACTTGCTGGTACGGCAAAGCGCGGCATCGATGTCGCCGAAGACCGTCAGCTTGCAAGAGCATTACTGAATGATGCCAAAGAGATTGCTGAGCACAATATGCTAGTCGATCTGCATCGCAATGATATTGGGCGCGTCGCACGATTTGGTACGGTAAAAGTGCGCAATTTGATGGATATAAAACGTTTCTCACACGTGCAGCATATCTCTTCTGAAATCGTCGGTATTTTGCATCCTAATGAGGATATGTTTAGTGCGCTTGCCAGTAATTTTCCTGCTGGTACGTTGTCAGGTGCGCCAAAAGTTGAAGCGATTAAAGTGATTAATGAGTTAGAGCCAGATGGTCGCGGTGCTTATGGCGGCGCGCTTGGGTCGTTTAACTTTAACGGTGATTGTATCTTTGCCATCCCTATTCGCAGCTTATTCATCAATGGCGAATCAGCCTACGCCCAAACCTGCGGTGGCAATGTCTATGACTCTAATCCCGCTGACGAATACTTAGAGATTCAGCGTAAGCTTTCCGCCATGAAGATCGTATTAGACAGTTTTATGAATCCGTAAATTGATTATATTTTTGCCAAAGAGTTGATAACCAATGAATGTTTTAATTATAGATAACTACGACTCGTTTACCTTTAATCTTTACCAATATATTGGTGAGATTTTACAGACGATGGATAGTGATAAAGAAGCAAACGTCATCGTTAAACGCAATAATGAGATGACTTTAGCAGAGGTGCAAGCAATGAACCTCGACCGTATTATTATCTCACCTGGCCCTGGTGCGCCTGATGATCCTGCCTATTTTGGTATTTGTGCAGAAGTGATTGAAGTGATGGGCAAGACGACACCGCTATTGGGTGTTTGCTTGGGTATGCAGGGCATCGCCCATGTATTTGGCGGTGACGTGGTACGTGCCAGTGTACCGATGCATGGTAAAGTCTCAGCGATTCTCCATGATGGTGTGGGAGTTTATCAAGGCTTACCACAAGAGATAGAAATCATGCGCTATCATTCATTGATGGTACAGGCGGATACCCTACCAAATTGCCTAACCATCACTTCAGTCGTTAGCAATGATGACAATGCGCAGTTAAGCTTAACTGAATCAGCATTAGCAGGCGATGAAATTATGGGCGTACAGCATAAAGATTATCCCATTCAGGGCGTACAGTTTCATCCTGAATCGTTTGCGACCGAAGGTGCCAAGCGCTTGCTTACGAACTTTTTATTGCAGGTGTAATCTGAAAAAAATCATGGATTATTGATAGGGTAATAAAAAAGGCTGACTTTTGAATAAAAAGTCAGCCTTTTGCAAGTTATTGCTCAATACGCTGCAAAAATGCCTGCGTACGCGGATGCGTCGATAACTCAAACATCTGCTCAGCGCTACCCTCTTCTACTACTTGACCATCTTCAATTAACACCACATGGTCAGCGACATCTCGCGCAAATTTAATCTCATGAGTCACGACCACCATCGTCCAGCCTTCCGATGCCAGCTGCTTCATGGTCTCTAACACATCTTGTACCAGTTCTGGATCAAGCGCTGACGTCGGCTCATCGAATAACAATAATGACGGCTCAATAGCCAGTGCACGAGCAATACCAATACGCTGCTGTTGACCACCAGACAATTGAAATGGGTATAAGTCCGCCTTATCTGAAAGGCCTACTTTATCGAGTAACGCCAATGCTTGCGTACGTGCTGCTGCCTTGCTAGTACCTTGGACAACGACAGGCCCAAGCATTAAGTTCTCGAGTGCAGTCTTGTGCGGAAACAAATTATAAGACTGGAATACCATCCCTGACTTACGCTGCAAGGCTAGTAAAGTTTTTTTATTAGGTTTGGCCGCAAAGTCTACCGTCAAGCTCCCATCATCAAAAGCAATGATGCCTTGATCGGGAATCTCAAGCGCGTTAATACAACGTAAGAACGTCGTTTTACCCGAACCTGATGGCCCTAATATCACCACCACCTGACCTTTATGAATGGTCAAATCAATGCCTTTAAGCACTTGATTGCTACCAAAGGCTTTATGAATATTAGTGACTTGAATCATGAAAGTTCCTATTACGCGTATCTTGATTATGGTGCTTATATTAGTAGCAATACGGTGTGGCTGGTAAATGATTTATTTGGCAACATAGCGATCAAGTCGCGTTTCAAGCCTACCTTGGATAAAGGTCAAAAACAGACAAATACCCCAATAGATAACAGCTGCTTCGATATAGACCAACATAAACTCATAGTTACGCGCCGTAATAATCTGCGCTTGTTTAAACAGCTCAGTCACCAACACAAGCGATGCTAATGAGGTATCTTTTACCAAACTAATAAAGGTGTTAGATAGCGGCGGTACGGACACACGCAATGCCTGCGGCAAAATAACATGGCGAAAGGTCTGCAAATACGTCAAGCCGACGGTCGCACCGGCTTCCCACTGTCCTTTTGCAATAGACAAGATAGAAGCGCGCACCGTCTCTGATGCATAAGCACCAATATTTAGCGAAAAAGCAATAATCGCTGAGGGAAAAGGGTCAAGCTTGACCCCAACGCTCGGTAAACCATAAAAGATAATAAACAGCTGTACCAGCATCGGTGTACCGCGAATGGCAGACACATAGATGCGAGCAAGCCGGTAAATAATCTCATGAATCCAGCCAGCACGTGGCACGATACGAATCAGCGCCACCGTCAGTGCAATAGCCATACCAATCGCAAACGAGATCAATGCTAGCGGTATCGAATAATAGATACCGCCTTTGAGCATCGGCCAAAAGGACGAGATAACAATCTGCGCCCGCTCAGGACTCATAAACGGCAATAATGCCAATAAATCTGCTAACACTGACGTTATAGAAGCCAGCATTATTTTTGTTGACTTATATCAGCACCAAAAAACTCTTGGCTCAGTTTGGTGAGCGTACCATCAGCTGCCAATGCTGCCATAGCTTCGTCTAATTTTGCTAACACCGCATCATCACCTTTTATCAACACTATTCCTGAACCAGTTTGCTCACTGACAGGGGCAGTCAGTTTAATCTCAAGCGCCGCATCTGGGAATTTCTTTAGATAATCCAATATTGCAAGATTGTCATTCATCGTAAAGTCAGCGCGGTCTTGTTTAACCAGCTGGATAGCTTGCGCCATACCATCAACAGGAACGATTTCAGCTTGATAACGCTCTGCAAGCTCTCCATAATTACTGGTCAATGACTGAGCGCTACGCAGACCTTTTAACGCTTCCCACGAGCTATAACGATTATCATTCTTTGGCGCCAAAACGACTGCGCCTGACCAGCTATAAGCCGTGGCTTTGTCATATTTTGCTAAACGCTCAGGCGTGGTCAAGCTAACTTGATTCGCAACCATATCAAAACGTTTTGAATCAAGACCTGCAAGCATTGCATCCCACTGAGTTTCTTTAAAGTCTACTTTAACGCCCAGTTTGTCAGCAACGGCACGCGTCACTTCGACATCATAGCCGGTCAGCTTACCGCTCTCATCATGATAAGTGAACGGAGGATACGTACCTTCAGTACCGACATTAATAGTGCCACCATTATTGATACGCTGTAGCAAATCAGAACCACTGCTTGCAGCGGTGTCGGTTGCCTTGGTTTCAGTATCATTAGTATTAGACTGTCCACAAGCGGCAAGTAATACGGTGCTTGCGGCAAGGGCTAAAAGCGTGCGACGTTTCATAAGACGTCCTTATAAGAGTGAGTAAATGAAAGTGACTGAATCAAATAAAGCAAAATATGTTGTGCTAATTATGTTGTACCAATAAAACTTACTAAAAAATATGCAGATATCATAATAAATATCTGCTTTAAACTATTTGGCTTTGACTGCTCAATTTGAGGATACGCAGTATATTTTTCAATACTGGTTTTATTTTATTCTTAAATTTTAGAGGCATTGTATGGCATTTTATGACGAATACTTATTTTAAAGCTGCCGATTAAACACCTGCTCATTCATATACTAACGCAGTTGAGTAAGAATAAACGTACAAAAACAGTGAGCATGCGTAAGAATATTATAGCTCGCCTGAAAACTGATACCGATCCCCTGCATGCCACATCCTGACAAAGGTCAATACCTTCCCTGCCGAATAAGTCTGACGACGCAGCACTAACGTTGGTGACTGCACCTCAATCTGTAGGGCATTAGCAACCTCATCCGGCGCTGCTAATGCTCGGATGGTATAGCTACCGCGCTCAAGCGGAATCTTGGCAATCAAATAATCACTGGTATTGACGATATTAAAATCTTGCTCGATAAACTTCGGCACTTTTATCGCATCTACCCAACGTTCTTCAAACTGAATCGGTTGACCATCGGCAAAGTGAATAATCTTTACTTCGTAGAGCACAGTCGCATCCTCGTCATCTAGCTGACTTTCAACTGCTTGCTCAATATCAAACTTGCGGCGCAGAAGCTCATCCAGCATGCCAGCCGTGATACAACGCTTACTCACCACCTGTGCTTGATAATCGCGATTGGCCGACTTTAAATCTTGCGCGATGTTACGGACTTCAACGAAAGTATGATTGAATTGCTGCTGTGCAACAAAGGTTCCAGATCCTTGGCGGCGCTCTAATACACGCTCTTCACTTAATTCCTTTAAAGCACGGTTGACTGTCATACGAGAGACGCCAAACTCTTCTGCCAGTGCCATTTCTGTAGAGATAGCCTCGCCTGCTTGCCACTTACCACGATGAATATTATCTAAAATTGCATTTTTGATGCGTTGATACACAGGAGTTTTCTTTGTCATGTCCATCTTTACCTTTGTTATTTTCACTGTCAACTATTTGCTTTAACCGTCAACTTCAACAGGCCAATTTAACCGTCAGCTTCAGTTAGAGTAATGCCGCCATAATATCATGGCATCATCAGAATCATGAATCTGTTGCCAATCCTTTGCAAACAATTAAGCAATTAATTAAAAAAGTACTTGCAACAGGAAATAATCCCTGATAATTTGTATATACAACTTATGGAGCAATACTGATACGTTAGTGGCTTTATTAACACCATTAACTGCGCCTTATTAATAATGAGGCTATGTTAAATACTTTATATTAATTGCCTTTTCTGGCACGAATAAGACAATCACAAGGAAGGAATGACAATGACTATCAGTAATGGAATGACCAATGACAATGGATTTACTCGCCGTGATGAGACCCGTAATATTGCAGCGCCTACTGGTAGTACTTTACATTGTAAAAGCTGGCTGACCGAAGCCCCTTATCGTATGCTTCAAAACAATCTACATCCTGATGTTGCTGAAAATCCTAAAAGCTTGGTCGTCTACGGTGGTATCGGACGAGCAGCACGTAACTGGGAAAGTTACGATCAAATCCTAGAGTCGCTAAAAGAGTTGGAAGACGATGAAACTTTATTAGTGCAATCTGGCAAACCGGTTGGTGTCTTTCAAACTCATGAAAATGCGCCGCGCGTATTAATTGCCAACTCTAACCTGGTGCCGCGCTGGGCGACGTGGGAGCATTTCAACGAGCTTGATCGTAAAGATCTATTTATGTATGGGCAGATGACAGCAGGTAGCTGGATTTATATCGGTACCCAAGGCATCGTCCAAGGTACTTATGAGACATTTGTTGAAGCCGGTCGTCAGCATTATGACGGTAGTTGGGCTGGACGTTGGATATTGACCGCTGGGCTTGGTGGTATGGGCGGCGCGCAGCCATTGGCCGCAACCTTTGCTGGTGCGACTTCACTGAATATTGAATGCCAACAGTCCAGTATTGATTTTCGCTTGCGTACCGGTTATGTCGATAAGCAAGCTGATAATTTAGACCACGCTTACGAGCTTATCAAACAGCATACGGACGCTGGTGAAGCAGTGTCTATTGCCCTACTTGGCAATGCTGCAGATATATTACCAAAAATGGTCAAGCATGCGAATGCAGGCGGCATGAAGCCTGATTTGGTCACTGACCAAACCTCAGCGCATGATTTAATTAATGGTTATCTACCAAGTGGCTGGACCGTTGAAGAATGGAAAGTGGCCCAAGAAAACCCAGACCAACATGCAGCGCTAACCAAAGCCGCTGCTCAGTCTTGTGCCGTACACGTACAGGCGATGCTAGATCTACAAGAGATGGACATCCCAACGACTGATTATGGTAATAATATTCGTCAGGTGGCTTTTGATGAAGGGGTTAAAGACGCCTTTAATTTTCCAGGTTTTGTTCCCGCTTATATTCGTCCACTATTTTGCCAAGGTAAAGGCCCGTTTCGCTGGGTTGCGCTATCAGGTGATCCAGAAGATATCTATAAAACCGATCAAAAGATTAAAGAGCTATTCCCAGAAAACCAACATATCCATCGCTGGCTGGATATGGCAAAAGAGCGTATTCAGTTTCAAGGATTACCCGCGCGTATTTGCTGGCTAGGTTTGGGTGAACGTGATAAAGCAGGACTTGCCTTTAATGAGATGGTCAAAAACGGTGAACTAAAAGGTCCTATCGTTATCGGTCGTGACCATTTAGATACCGGTTCTGTTGCCAGCCCAAACCGCGAAACTGAAAGTATGAAAGATGGCTCAGATGCGGTATCAGATTGGGCGCTATTGAACGGTATGCTCAACGTTGCAGGCGGCGCTACTTGGGTATCATTACATCATGGCGGCGGTGTTGGTATGGGTTACTCACAGCATTCGGGTATGGTTATCGTTGCTGATGGTACTGATGCCGCAGCCAAACGCTTAGCACGCGTACTGGTCAACGATTGTGGTTCAGGCGTCATGCGCCATGCCGATGCAGGTTATGAGCTAGCGATTAAAACTGCTAAAGATTATGGTCTGAATTTACCGATGATTCAGTAGCTCGAACTACTTTTCATTTATAAAAATAAATAACCAATATAAATAGGGACATTGCTATGACCGATATTAAGCACCTAACATTGAACCCACGCCAGTTAAGCTTTGAGATGCTGCGTGGTATTTATGATCAGCCCGTCTCATTAACCCTACCTGATAGCGCATATAAGGCAATCGATGCCTCACATGAAGATGTACGTACGATTATTGCTCGCGATAAAAGCGCTTATGGTATTAATACCGGTTTTGGTTTGTTAGCAAAAACGCGAATTGACGATGATCAGCTTGAGTTGTTACAGCGCAATCTTATCGTATCGCATTCCGTTGGTACTGGTGAACCCTTACCAGATGGCGTGGTTCGATTGATTATGGTCATGAAGGTTGCCAGTCTAGCACAAGGTGTCTCTGGGGTACGCCGCGTCGTGGTCGATGGCTTATTGGCTTTAATTAACAATCAAATTACCCCGCATATTCCTGTTAAAGGCTCAGTCGGTGCGTCCGGCGATTTAGCACCTTTGTCCCATATGACCCTAGCGCTAATGGGTGAAGGAGATGCTTATGTCGAGGGTAAATGCGTGCCAGCCGCTGACGCTTTAGCACAGCATGGTCTTGAGCCCATCACACTTGCTGCCAAAGAAGGGCTAGCATTAATTAACGGTACTCAGGTCTCAACTGCCCTTGCACTACGAGGCTATTTCTTAGCGCGTGACTTATTAGAGTCAGCCACTATCGTCGGCTCACTGTCTATCGATGCGGCAAAAGGCTCGGATGCGCCATTCGATGCTCGTATCCATGAAGTCCGCGGGCATCATGGGCAAATTGAAATCGCCAAAGCCCATCGCCAACTGATTAAAGGTAGTGACATTCGCGCCTCTCATAATGGCGAACAAGACGATAGAGTTCAAGACCCCTACTGCTTACGTTGCCAGCCACAGGTTATGGGTGCTTGCCTTGATATTATTAATCAAGCAGGAAAGACGCTATTGATTGAATCAAATGCCGTCACCGATAACCCACTTATCTTTAACAATGAAGATGGGCCTGTCGCTATCTCTGGCGGTAACTTCCATGCTGAGCCAGTAGCTTTTGCTGCCGATATTTTAGCTCTAGCCATTGCTGAGATTGGTTCTATGTCTGAGCGCCGTATCGCTTTGCTGATCGATGCTACTTTGTCAGGTGGCTTACCGCCATTCTTGGTTGACAATGCTGGGTTAAATTCAGGATTTATGATTGCTCATGTCACTGCAGCGGCACTAGCATCAGAGAACAAGTCCATCGCACATCCAGGTAGTGTTGACAGCATTCCAACTTCTGCCAATCAAGAAGACCATGTGTCAATGGCAACTTATTGTGCGCGACGCTTATATGAGATGGCGCAAAATACGGCGACCATTATCGGGATTGAGCTGTTGGCAGCTGGTCAAGGTATTGATTTTCATCGTGGGCTTGAAACATCAGAGCCATTAACAGCCGCTCATAAGCTTTTACGCGCGCAAGTTACTTTTTATGATAAAGATCGCTACTTGGCTCCTGATATCGAGGCGGCAAAGCAATTAATACTAAGTCGCACTTTAACTAAACATTGGCAGGAAATACGCAGTGACTGGTACCTTTCTGAATAAGTAAATAGCTTGAAATTCATTTTAAAGGAGAGCAGCGATGACCATCACAACTGTTAATCACACTGCTGCTAATATGAGTCAATGGACTGGTCGTGCTGAGCCATTTGAAAGCGAGCGCGCTTGCTATTGGTATCAGCTAGCGCAGCCTTATGAGCAGCAGCATGTTGGGCTAGTTGGCTTTAACTGCGATCAAGGCGTTAGACGCAATCAAGGACGCGTGGGCGCAAGAGCAGCACCGCCACTGATTCGCAGTACTTTTGCTAAACTGCCGGTTATCGCTGAGCTCCAAAAACGTTTTGACGGTAAATTGGCGACCTTGCTAGGGGATGCCGGTGATATTCACTGTCAAGACAACGATGATTTTGCCGAGCAACTACTTGAGCAAGCACAGCAGCAGTATGCTGATGTTATTAGTAACGTTATTCAAAAAAGTAGTCTGGCTATTGGCCTTGGCGGCGGTCATGCGATGGCTTACGGTAGTTTTTTAGGGTTATGGCAAGCGCTTCAGCAGGCTGATAATAGTGATATTGGTGAAAAAAATACAGCCGATATACCGACTATCCCCACTATTGGCATCATTAACTTTGACGCGCATCTTGATATTCGTCAATCTGATGTTGCGACGTCTGGTACACCCTTTCGCCAAATTGCTGAGTATCTAACCGAATATCAGCAGCCTTTTCACTATTGCTGTATTGGGGTAAGTCGTTTCTCTAATACCGCAGCGCTTTTTGATCGTGCTGACGAACTAGGTGTCCACGTTATTAGTGACGAGGACTGTTACTATCAATCGTGGGCAACGCTTGCTGCTCAGATTGATCGTTTTATTAATCAGGTTGATGTACTTTATTTGACGATTGATATGGACTGCTTTCCCTCTAGCGTGGTACCTGGTGTCAGCGCACCTGCTGCCTACGGTATCGAACTGAGCTTCGTTGAGCGCGCTGTCAAAACTATTATGGCATCCGGCAAAGTAAAAATAGCGGATATTGCTGAGATTAATCCGACCTATGATAGCAATCAACGCAGCTGTAAAGTGGCTGCTCGACTTTTAGCCATAATTATAGAACAGCATTTATTAATTATATAAGCACGGATTTACCCTATCACGGATATATAAATAGCTACTAACTAGCAGGAGTATATTATGACTAACGCTACAAACAAGATGACGACTGATACTGCAACCATGATGTCGTTCGATCAAATTATCATCAACGCCAATCTTGCCACTTTTTCGACGCATTATGGTTTTAATGGGCATAGCAACAGTAAAGAAAACGGTAAATCAACATCAGCAGACAGCACCTCAATAAAAAGTAAACCTTATGGTCAGCTAGAAAACGCCGCTATTGGTATAAAGGAAGGCACGATTGCGTGGATTGGCTCGAACGAACAGATGACCTCGCATCTTGATGATTATAAAGCGGAGCAAATCAAGGATGTAAAAGGCGGCTGGATAACGCCAGGCTTAATCGATTGTCATACGCACTTAGTCTATGCTGGTAACCGCAGCAATGAGTTTGAAGCACGGCTGCACGGTGCCAGTTATCAAGACATTGCAGCGCAAGGCGGCGGTATTGTTGCGACCGTTAGTGCGACCCGCGCAGCCAGTCAGGAAGAAATCTTTGCGCAAAGTGAAAAGCGTCTGTTAGCACTGCTCAAAGAAGGTGTAACCAGTATCGAAATCAAGTCCGGCTATGGTTTGGATTTAGATACTGAGCGCAAAATGCTTACTGTCGCGCGTCAACTGGGTGACAAATACGACGTCCATGTCAGCACTAGCTATTTAGCTGCCCATGCTTTGCCACCCGAATATAAAGACCGTGCAGACGACTATATTGAGCAAGTCTGCGAGTGGCTGCCAATTTTACATTCAGAAGGCTTGGTAGATGCAGTCGATGGGTTTTGTGAAAATATTGCTTTTAGTGCAGAGCAAATTAGACGCGTCTTTGCAGTTGCCAGCTCATTAAATTTGCCCGTCAAGCTCCATTCTGAGCAGCTGTCTGATATAGGCGGCAGTGCTTTAGTTGCTGAATATCAAGGGCTATCAAGCGATCACTTAGAGCATTTATCAGAAACAGATATTAAAAAAATGGCAGTCAGCAATACTGTTGCGGTACTATTGCCCGGCGCATTTTATACGTTGCGTGATACCAAGTTACCTCCAATAGATGCGTTACGTAAGCATCAAGTTGCTATTGCTATTTCGACCGACTGTAATCCAGGCACTTCACCACTAACTTCGCTATTACTGGCGATGAATATGGGCTGTACGCTGTTTTATTTAACGCCAGAAGAAGTACTAGCCGGTGCGACTGTTAACGCAGCAAAAGCATTAGGATTATCACATAAAGGTAAAATAGAAATCGGTTGTGATGCTGATTTAGCACTGTGGGATATCACTCGCCCTGCGGATCTGTGCTATCAAATTGGACTTAATCCTATTACTGGTATTATGCGTCAAGGTCAGTGGCAGAAGACTTTATAGCCTTAACATTATTTCTAAAAATGCTAGATGATTAAAAGCAGCTAGAAAGTGTTAAATAAAAAAAGCCCCAGCCATCACAGTCATGGTTGGGGCTTTTACATTTATAGGTGCAAGTTTAATTTAGGATTTATGCTACATATTTTTTACGTACAATTTTTGTCATCTCGACCATGTTACGCAGTTGTTGGCGCACTTCTTCCCAGTTACGCGTTTTTAGACCACAGTCTGGGTTAATCCATAAACGCTCAATTGGAATATATTTTTGCGCTTCATCAATCACAATCTGCATAGCGTCGCTATCAGGGGCGCGCGGGCTATGAATGTCATAGACGCCTGGGCCAATGGCATTTTGATAGCCACCTTTTTTTCAATAATGGCTTGAGCGTCACTTACTTGTTTAAATACTTGGGTAAAATCAGTATTGCTGAAGTCTTCATCGGCTTCTAATTCAGGCACCAAGTAATGATAGTTGGTATCAAACCACTTGGTCATTTGCCAAGCCGCATTGTCTTCATACTGACCGGTATGGTCGCGACCACGGGCAAAATAAAACTGACGATCAAAGGTATCTAATGTTTCGGCACCAGCAAAACGTGGTGGCTGCATACCAAAGGAAACTGCTTGGCTGAGCACTAGATCATAATGAGCAAAGTCGCCAGTAGTGATGATATCAAGACCCGCATCAATTTGATCTTGGATATTGGTGGTAAATACTTCTAGCAAAGCGGCTTGAGTTACTTCCTTATCTTTTTTACCTTTCCAGTAATGCTCTAAGGCAAATTTGGTTTGGCGCTTATCACCAATACGTGGGTAGCCTAGGATATGGCTAGGTACTCTAGATCGTGGGATTGTGGTAGTCATGTGTTACTCCATTAATCGTATTCATTATTTTGTAATTAAGCTGAATAATTTTGATGGATTAATCATAGCTGATTATTTTAATGAATAAAAATCAGTTTATTTAACTTAAGATGAATTATACTAATGTTGTAATAGTTTTAACAAGCAGCGTTTTTATCTTGCACGGACTATATTGATTAAGCAGTTTTTTATGTGGCATAAAAAACGCGCCTACTGTTTAAGTAGGCGCGTTATATGTCAGTTATTATTGTGATCTAGTGCTATCGTAAATAGCCATAATGAAAAATTTAGTTCAGGATACCATAGGCAACCAGCGCATCAGCAACACGCTTAAAGCCAACGATATTTGCGCCTGTCATATAATCGATGTAGCCTTTGTCAGTCTGATGGTATTTTTCTGAGGCTTCAGCAGCACAGTCGTGAATATTTTTCATAATGCATTTGAGACGCTCATCAACTTCCTCAAAGGTTTTGTACTGGCGTACTGAGTTTTGTGACATCTCAAGTCCAGATACCGCCACACCACCAGCGTTTGCCGCTTTGCCCGGTGCATAATGCACACGATGCAAACGAATATGATCAATCGCTTCAGCAGTCAATGGCATATTGGCACCTTCAACGACATATTTGATGCCATTTTCAACCATAAGCTTAGCATCATCTTCATCCACTTCGTTTTGCGTGGCTGATGGGATAGCGATGTCACCTTTGATGTGCCAAGGTTTTTGCTTAGCCAGCCACTCACCACCATAGACATCAACGTAATCGGCCAAAGGTTTACTTTTTGCTTTTTGCGCTTTTAACCAGTTGATTTTTTCTTGATTCAGACCTGCTTCATCATACAAGGTACCTTGTGAGTCTGACACCGTGACTACAACGCCGCCCAGCATGTGAGCTTTTTCAGCAGCATGAAGTGAGACGTTACCAGCGCCTGAAACCAGTACTCTTTTACCGTCTATGTGTTCGTTTTGAGCCGCTAGCATATTTTCTAAAAAATAAACCGCGCCATAACCAGTGGCTTCCGTACGCATCAAACTACCACCAAAACCCACACCTTTACCGGTCAATACACCACCGTATTCACGTGTAAGGTTTTTATACATGGCAAACATATAGCTGATTTCGCGTCCACCAACACCGATATCACCAGCGGGTACGTCAATATCCTTATTTATATAAGGATGCAGCTCACGCATAAACGCGTAGCAAAAACGGCGGATTTCATTGTCTGTTTTGCCCTTTGGATCAAAATCAGAACCGCCTTTAGCACCGCCCATAGGCAAACCGGTCAATGCATTTTTAAATATCTGCTCAAAGCCTAAAAACTTCAAAACAGACTGATTTACCGTTGGGTGAAATCTAATACCACCTTTATAAGGACCTAGCGCATTACTAAACTGAACGCGCCAGCCTCGATTTACTTGTACTTCACCTTGATCGTTTTCCCAATTGATACGAAAAGCCACAACGCGGTCAGGCTCAACAAGGCGCTCAAAAATTTGGAACGTATCATATTCGGGATGAGTGTCGTATAGCGGAGCAATCGTGATTGCAACTTCTTTTACCGCCTGAATGAATTCAGGTTGGTGAGCGTAACGTGCTTCAATTTTTTTGATTGCCTGACTGATACTCATATAGATTCCTTAGGGTAAAGATTGTAATCGTGCTGATTTACATCGACATTTTATCGCATAATCACAAACGATAGGATGGCAAACGTTGATGTGGGATTGAGGTCGCCCCTATACGCTGTTTGTGTTTGGTATAGAAACTGATGGGATTAGAAGCCAACTGATTGTGTCTCTAAATCTTAAACCCAGAAGCACAAACAATTTTTATCTCATATCTATATATCATTTTTTTGGTGTATAAGTCTAGTAAATATCGCCATCATCAAAAGTTATGGGCAAGTTTTTTATAACGATAATCTATACATGACCCTGTAATGAAAGCTCGACAGTCAAAAATCCATATCTACTTTTTAACTGTTTTTGCACTACCTTACGATGAAAAACTCACTTTCACCTTATTGTTATTGATTTTAATAACTTATTTTTATGAAAAAAAATCGAAACAAAATATAAAGTAATAACAAAGAAAATTAGAATAAACTTTTATTTACTATTATAAATAAGTTAATGATGGAAGGTTATAAAATAGCGATAAAAGGTTAAAAAAATCAATATTTAGCCTTTCATTCATATCCTGCCATATCATTATTAATTGTAAGGGTTTATAATATTGCCCATTAATTAGTCAAAAACTATTTAACATATTATTAACCGTTATTTTTTAAAATATTATCAACCGTTATTCTATTCATTTAATAACCCGTCATAGAGAAAACGATATGCGTACTGATTCATTTCAGCAAATCTTGGAAGACCTAAATAGCTCATCAGCCGATGTTGAAGCATCTGCTCTCATTTCTAACGATGGTCTTATGATTGCATCTGCATTACCAGCAGGTGTTGATGAAGACCGCGTTGGCGCTATGTCAGCAGCATTATTATCACTAGGTGATCGTGCAGGTCGCGAATTGGCTCGTGGTAGCATTGACCGTATCATGATTCAAGGTGAAAAGGGCTACGTGATCATGACTTCATCGGGTGATGAAGCAGTACTAACCATTATGGCAAAACCGAATGCCAAACTTGGCTTAATATTCTTAGATATTAAACGTGCCTCTGAAGCGCTTTCGAAACTTATCTAATAATTGGTTTTAAAGTGCTAACGCTACGGTTCTATGCCGCGCCTACAATACAAATGCCTTCTGTGTATAATACTTTAAATGAAAACGGACTCACTGTCTTATAAAAATTATTTAAGGTATTGCACACTGTTTAGATTGAATGAGTGATTATTGAATGAGTGATTAAAGCTTCTAAATATCTATAAATTCTAATCCTAGCGAATCACATATCCATACTTATTAAAAAATAAGCGCGTTAAAAAACAAACGTAAATTAAATAAGTTTTTTAATGACTATCCATACAACAATAAATAAAGGAGATTACGATGGGTTCTCCACTACCTGACGCAATGAAGCCTGACCTGCCAGCCGAGCAGATCACTCTGACTTATCATGACGGTGCATCGCGTACTATTTATGATACTGGTATCGAACGCCCTTATCCTGATGGCAAGCTGATTGTTTCGCGTACCGATTTAGACGGTATTTTGACTCACGTTAATGATGCTTTTGTTGAGATTAGTGGCTACGCTGCTGATGAGCTGATCGGTCAGCCACAATCTATTTTGCGCCATCCTGATATGCCAAAAGCTGCCTATAAAGATTTATGGTCAACCGCAGAGGCTGGACAAAAATGGCATGGCTACGTTAAAAACTTATGTAAAGATGGCAGCCATTATTGGGTTTACGCGACTGTCGTGCCCAACGTTCGTCGCGGCGAAACCGTTGGCTATACTTCTGTACGCCGTAAGCCATCGCGCAGCAAAATTGATGCGGCTATCGCTCAGTATGCCCAAATGAAACAAAACGAGGAAGGTTAAATCATGACGACACATAATATGTTAATCGCCCCTGATTTTTCGCCTGAGCGTTTTGCAGGCTGGCATATGTTTAATATCTTGATTCAAAAACGTGCCAATCTAAACATGCATTTAAATATGCCGGCCTCACATGCTGAGCAAGAAGCGCTTATCGACGCAGGCGACATGCAAGTTATTTATGCCAACCCTTTTGATGCAGCAACGCTCATCCGTGAGCAAGGCTACCGTGCCGTTGCGCGCCCTATCGGTAAATCTGATGAGATGGTGATTGCAGCTTCAGCAAATAGCGACATCAATACTCTAGAGGACTTGGCTAATGGCGCGACCATTGCTATGGCCAATAACCGTGATGTTAAGCTGATTGGTTTACGCCTACTAGAAGCGGTTGATTTAGAAGAAGCGGACTTGAATTGGTCAGTGACCGAAACCTATCAAGCAGCAGCACGCCAAGTCATCAAAGGCGATGCTCAAGCGGCGTTCTTTTTAGCTGAAATTTTCCACAGCTTTTCACGCTTAACCAAAGCTCAGTTAACTGTATTAATCGAAAGTGATTTGGCGGATATTAGCCATGTATTGCTGATTAAAGAGGGTTTTCCTGATACAGACATTTTGATGAATGCCATTCTGAATTTGCATAACGATGATGATGGCAAAGAAGCATTGGCTGAACTTGGTATGCCTCAAGGTTTTGAAGCTATGGACGAAGAAGATGCTGAGTTTATGATCGACTTGATGGAAACTTTAATTGACTAGCAGGTTCACTGGCATCTGACTTAGGTCATAGCCTATTGCGCTACCATATTGGCTATGACTGACAGGACACTATTATGTCTGATTTAGACCTTATCAAAGAAAGTGAAATGGCCGCGCGTGGCGTATATCGTCTCTACTCGCGTAAGATATTTTTGGCACCAAACAATCGCCATTTTCACGAACAACGTATCAACGCAGCACTGTTATTAAACGAAAAAGAGCCGCTACAAGGTGCCATCGCGGATTTCTTTTATGGTTGCTGGTATGATATCCCTTACGATGTCACCAACATGTTTACGCGCTTGCAAGGTCGTCTACTGCCTCATGTCGAACAAGGCTTTCGCGACTGTATCGATAAAAAAAGCTATATTCAGAAAAACAGTATGCTGGCGACCCGCTGGAGCGTACTGGTATCGCCTTCACTGAACGAACAAACACAGCGCTTACGCATCAGTAGTGATGATGCCAAAGAAATCGCTAAAGATATCACCGCCGAGCTTATGCTAGCACGCGACAATCAAGACTGGGATACGATAGAACAAATCGAAAGTGAGTTCTTCGCCCATTGTATTGCTCGCAACGACCGTCTGGCATTTTCCTTGGTTTGGTTTCGCTTGGGCAAAAGTGACTGGCAATTCGATGATCGCTGGAATAACTGTCAACAAAAACTTGATCAAACCACTAAAGCTTAGATTTGCTCTTTTGTTAAAACGACTCATAAAACTTTATTTGAATGGTAGCTGTTATGTCCTCTTATTTAAACGCTGATAAAACGTATCTGACCCTGACTCCAGCCGGTATTTTTGAGGCATTTTCACAGAGTGAGCCGACTGCTGAACAGCTATCATTACAAGATTTATTGTCCTATAGCGAAACTTTGCTAGCCGCTGACTGGCTCGAACGCTATTCTGATGAGTGGTTAGATAGCTTTTTAGAACACGGCTGGATCGAGAAGCTGTCGCTATTCTTGCCCGCTCCCAACTTGCCATTAGACCAGTTTTTACCTTATGTAGTATCAAGCTTGTCCGGTAAACGCCGTGCAGCGATCGGCTCTGATGAAGGGTTTTGTCTAGCGCGGATAGGCTATAGCCAAGAAGAAGCAGACATGCTTAGTGTGGCTGCTGCTGACTTTTCGGGCTTTATGCTACGCCAAAAACAACGCGGCTGGGCCGTAGAAAGCCAAGCTATCTCATTCTTTCAGCAAGTTGATTTGTTGATTCCTGAGACCAGCTTTGTGTTCTTATGGATTGATGGTTCAGGCTACGTGCTCATCATTGATGGCGAACCTTTGACCAATAATCGCGCCTTTGTTGAGCTGGTCTGGGCATTAAAAACTTCTGGGCTTAGATTTCTGAGTTAAATAAAACCGAAGAATCCAAATTATAGTCGATTCTATTTAAAAACTATAAAGTGCTACTGCTATGAATTTTTCGCAGCCTCTGTCACGCCTGCGAACAGCAAGCAAGAAAAATTTATAGCAGTAGCACGTTAAGATAAATGACACTTTTTTATTTAGACCTGACTATATTAAATGCGCCTTATTATAAATAATAGGCGCATTTTTTATGAGATTAAAAAATGTATTAATGAAATTGAAGCTTTATTAGTAACGTATAAGCAAAAAAAAGACCCCATTTTACGGAGCCTTTTAATATTTTTTATATAGTCGATTCAACTTAAAAAGAATACAGTGCTACTGGGATAAATCTTGCGAAGCCTCTGGAGTGCGAAGCGCACAGCAAGCGAGGAAAATTTATCCCAGTATAATGCTATTTTTAACGTGCCTCTTTTATATTGAATTGGCTATCACTGAAGCCTACATGTTTCGAACCAAAAGCGGCTGTACACGTGAATACATGATGAGTGATATGCCATTAGAGATCAGCTCAACTGCCAATAGTACACCAAGGATATAGGTCGCTGACAGCGGATAGCCGATAAATATCATAATAGCTAAAGCAATCGAGATAAGTCCTGAGATTAATAAGGGTATGAAAGCCACTGTCTTGCGTAGCCCAAAAGCAACAACGACTCTAACAATACCTGTTGCCATAAACAAAATAGCAATCACCATCGTCAAAGTTAATATGCCTTGCAACGGGTTTTGTAGTAGCTCAACACCTATCAATATACCTAGTACACCACCGATGGCAGCAAGTACTTTACCAGTCGTACTATGCGCACGAAATAGTGCGATGAACTGTAAAATACCGACGAGAAGGAAGGTAAACCCTGCTAACTGTTCAGCAGCGAAAGTGGCGCTAAGAGGATTAAAAAACGCAAATATACCGCCAAGAATACTGATAATACCAACCACCAGCCACAATGTACGACTCATAAAACGACCTTAATTTACATTTAATAAAAAGCAGATTATATCGTAGCGTATTTTCTATCTTGTATGACACTAGTAGTATATTCAAGTAGTCCTGTTAATATAATAGCTTAGGCGTTGTATTGTATTGATAAGCCTGCTAACTATTTATTTAGCTTCAGGCTCGCTCTGCTATGATGTCTAATTATTCACTTGTTTATTTGAGTTTGAGATTACCTATCATTTTTATTCTTCTTATCACTTACTTATATCGATTATCTATAAACCCCATTACTCTACTCTTTATTAATACTATTCCACTGCTGCTGAGTAATTTTATACAAGACATGCTCAGCAAGCGGATGATCTGGATTAAGCGCAGGATGGTAAAAATTGTCCTGCGTATCAGTCATGCCGATACACTCCATAATAAGTTGTGAGCGCTGATTAATCACAGCAGTAAATGCAACTACCTCATCAAGTGCCAGCTCAGCAAAGGCAAAATCCAAAGACGCACGAGCGGCTTCAGTAGCATAGCCTCGCCCCCAAAATTCTTTGCGCAGTCGCCAAGCAATCTCGACACAAGGTGCAAAAGACATATCGGCATGTGTCTGATTCAAGCCGACAAAACCGATAAAGGCATCACTCTTTTCTGAACAGTCTTTTAAACTTAGGGCCCAAAACCCCCAACCGTTATCTTTAATCAGCTGCTGGCATTTAGTCGCAATGATATCACTCACGGTAGCTGATAATAAATTGGGGAAATACTTCATCACTTCTGGATCGGCGTTCATCTCAGCAAATATTGCAAAATCGCTTGGCTGCCACTGTCTAAGATAAAGACGCTCTGTTTCTATATAGCATGTCATTTAATACTCGATAGCGCTCATTAAAGTACTCATCACTATTATTTATCAAGCCAGCCCTGTTGTTGAGCATAAACAAGTTGCTCAGGCGTATCGATATCATAATTGAGCTGATGATTGATAACTACCTGTATTTGTTTGGGTGACAATCCTCGAATGAGATGACGCAGCCCCTTATCACCAACTAATTCTGACTGCCACTGTTTAAGTAGCTCATAATTAATCACCAAAGGCACGCCGATGATATTTTTTTTAGGCGATTCAGTGCGTGTCGTTTTATCTATTGGCATTTTATCTAGTGGCACCTTATCAAAGTGCTGCCAGTCATTATCGCCACTATAGCTGCTTGCCACCACAGCCTGCTTACCTGCTAGTAATGCGGTTAAATGCTGCTGATCTAAGAGTACTTGGTCAATCCCCATGATTAATACTCGATTTAAAAGACGATTATCAAGGTCAGTTAATGCATCGATACCTAAATGCAAGCTCTGTGCCATACCTGTTTCAGGCGTAGGATTAATGACCGTATGAATCACTGTATTCTGAGCAGCCAATGGTTCAATCGCATTAGCAATGCACAGATTTTCTCTAGGAATGACAACGATGATAGTTTGTGGCTGAGTGCTCAATGCCAATTTAAGCATATGACTGATTAAAGGTTCGCTATTTTTGCAAAGTAGTTGCTTAGCTTTACCAAGGCGACTACTGAGTCCACTTGCTAGAATAATAATGGCGTGGCGTGGCTGCTTTACATCGTTTCGCTGTTGCATGTTAGCTTCAATTACCGACGATTTATTCATACGCAGCTCAGCGTTGCAGCATTACTTATGGCTACTGTATCTGAAAGTTCATCAGCTGAAAAGTCTGCTGGCGATGTTTTATGATGCATGACTGCATTTATTTCTGCCATGATCCCAAGTGCCAATGCTTCAGGTCCGTCTCCACCTAACTTATAACCAATCGGATAGTGTAGTTTGCTAATACCATCCTTTAAGGCAGTAGGATTTTTTTTGACGGCATTAATCTCATTAATTAGGCGTTCAGTACGATAACGCGGACCTAATTGACCAAGGTATTTATAATGGGTCGAATGCTCCAATAATACTGAAAGACGAGCACGATCTTGAGTAAGACTATGTGACATCAAAGCTACCGCTGCATTATCACTCAGTTTAAGCAATTGTTCGTGATCATCTAATGACAGTGGCATTACGATATCAGCTTGAGGAAAGCGTAGACGAGATGCATATTGTGCGCGGCTATCGATGATAGTGACATGCCAGTCTTGCAGCTTTGCCATGGTCACAAGTGGCATCACATCGTTACCGGCACCGCAAATAAGCAAACGTACTTGTGGTTGTAAGCGCTGTAGCAGCCACTCTGCCGTTAAACCACCATTTTTCAAGATAACGTATTCAGTATTTTTATCAGAAACCTCATGCTTTGATAGCGCTTCAACTGTATCTCTAAGCACATCAGTAACCGTACTTGAAGCCTCCATCAAAGCTTGATTAGAAATACTATCATCCTTAATAATAGTGAGTTTTCCGCTATTAATATAAGTCTCTATATCAACTCGTATACCAGCTGGTAACGGTCTAATATCATTGCTATTCGAACGAATTAAAGTAGCTATCATTGCTGGCTGCTGAGTACGACGAACGCGGCGGATAATATCTAGGAATGGTAGCGCAGCTTTTAAACGCTCAAATAATACGTGTATCTTTCCATTACAGCCTAAACCAAAATTTAGCTCATTGTCTAAATAACTATTACCACTAAGTTCATGCTCTTCAATTTCATGGTCTTCATCCGCCTGTTCGTCACCCGTTTGGTAAACCTGCACATTTGCACCATTGCGAGTCAACCAAAAGGCGCGTTTTATAATATGCGGCTCAAGGCAACCGCCACTAATCATGCCAACTGAGCGTCCATCTGCACAAATAAGCATCATCGCGCCCGCACGGCGATATGCCGAGCCTTCGGTACGCACCACTGTCGCCAGCACCGCGTCAACGTTTTGCTCCTGCGCGGCACTTGCTAGCTTAAGAATATCAGCGACCTGATTCATAATTCCTCTTATATACTATCGACTATTTGTATCCATAATCATCAGTTTATAAAACCTACTCTGGCAGCTCATATAACAGCTTATCAAGCGTGATAGGAAAATCATAAACACGAACCCCAACTGCATTATAGATAGCATTGGCGATAGCCGCAGCCGCGCCTGATATTGCAGTCTCGCCTATTCCTTTGATATGCATTGGGTTGGTATAAGGGTCGTCTTCTTCAACTAATATCACTTTTAATTGGGGTACATCAGCATTGACTGGAATATGATATTCAGCAAGGTCATGATTACATAAGCGACCGTCACGCTTATCATGGATAACCTCTTCCATCAAAGCTGAACCAATGCCAAACACCATACCGCCGTAGCACTGTGAGGTGGCCGTTTTATGATTAAGAATACGCCCAGCGGCGAATGCGCCGGTCATTCGTTTGACTCGAATCTCACCGGTGACTCTATGCACTGCTACTTCTGCGAAGTTAGCACCAAAAGATGCTTGGCGATGGCTTTTACCATTTTTACCGGGTTTGATTTGTCCTTTAGCGCTAATTTTTTGCTCATCATAATCAGCGACGACGTCGGCTAAGGCATAAGAGTGAAAATTGGTAAAATCGAACTTTTTATCTGTTGCTGTTGGTAAGGGTAAACCAGTTTTTTCAGCGACTTTATCTTTTAAGTCTTCAGCTTTATTTTTAACGCTCTCAATAGCAGCTTCTGTCACGCTAGGATTGTGCTCGCCTGCTTGCTTGATTTGCCCATTATCAAGCTGAATGGTATCGGGATAAAGACCGACTTTGTCTGCCAGCATTTCACGCAGTTGCTCACAAGCTAAATAAACACCACTACCAGCACTTGCTGCGCCCACACTACCACCCGAACCTGAAGCAGGCGGCAGTTCACTATCGCCCAACTTCATCTCGATATGATCTATCGGTAAGCCCAACAAATCAGCCGCTACCTGAGAAAACACCGTATAAGAGCCAGTACCAATATCTGTCATATCAGTTTCGATAATAGCTTTGATGCCAAGCTCTTTTGATCTATCTACTTGCAGGGTTGCCCGTGCTTCCGAAGGTTTCAACTGGTTACCACGAGCAGATGCTGCCATTCCTGTGCCAATCCACCAATCTCCTTCTAACTGGCTAGCAGGCTTAGCATTACGTTTATCCCAACCAAACTGCTCTGCCCCTTGTTCCATACAAGCAATGAGCTGGCGCGTCGAAAACGGAATATCTTGGCTCGGGTCTTGCTCAGGCTCATTGCGGCGGCGCAGCTCAATGGGATCGATATCCAATTGCGAGGCTAATTCATCCATTGCACATTCAACCGCAATCATGCCCACTGCTTCACCAGGAGCGCGCATAGAGCCTGAGAGTACTTGGTTCATGTCTACTTTTTTATAATTGACGCGGCGGTTTTCGCCACGGTATAAATACTTAGTAGACAAAGCCGTTGGTTCAAAAAACGCCTCACCCGGTAAATTACTGGTAATGGTATCGTGAATCATGGTATTGATAATGCCGTCTTTATCACAGCCAATCGCGATACGCTGACGGGTATTTGAGCGTCTTACTGTTGCTTCCATGACTTGCGGACGGGTCATACTAATTAGCACAGGGCGACCCAACTCTTTTGCAGAAATAGCGGCCGCAATTGATTCAGGGGCAATACCGAGCTTACTGCCAAAGCCGCCACCGACATAATAAGAAATAAGTTGTACTTGGTCCTTATTCAAGTCTAAGGCGTCCATAACTTGCTGTTTGCAAGGAGCAATCATTTGGTTTGATGTGTACATGATGAGCTTATCATCTTCCCAATAAGCCAAAGTAGCATGTGGTTCCATAGGAGAATTACTTTGGCTTGGGGTATGATAAAAGCGATCAAGGGTAACGGCTGAATCAGCCAGTCCTTGCTCTGGGTCACCGTTTATCGCATTTTTATCTGAGCCTTTTTTCTCATCAATATCATGAGCATTAGTAAGCTCTTTGGTAAAATTTAAGGCCGCTTGCTCAGTCTCATCTTTATAACTGACCTTAAGAGCATTCGCGCCTTCTGTCGCTGCTTCAAAGGTTTCAGCAACTACCACGGCAATCGGCTGACCATGATAAAAAATCTCACTAACGCCCTGTGTTGGGGCTTTGGTTTCGCCGCCTTGCTGAGCATTACGCAAAAAGTGCTTGGGATCAGTCACCACTTTGATAATGCCAGGAATATCGTCTAAAGCGCTACTATCGATATTCTCAATCCAACCTTTGGCAATCTTGGCACTGACTAACACACCATAAACTTGATTTTCTCGATGTATTTCTGCTGAATAAGGCGCTTGTCCGCTGACCTTTAACGAACCGTCGACACGGTTAATGGGTTTGCCCACCAAATTACTTGCCGTTTTGTTGAACAAGGTTTCGACAGGCTCATTCATCATCATTTTTTTGGTAGGTTCTGATGGAAGTACTGAGTCCAATAATGACATGATTATGCTCCCTCGCCCGCTAAGGCGCGCTGAATAACTTGTTTTAATAAACGGCGTGTCAGTGGTATTTTGAAGTCGTTTTGCCCATGACCTTTGGCTTCTTTTAGTAATAAATCTGCTGCCTGCTCAATAGTATCGTTATTGCCTTTAGTATCCGTTAATAAGGCTTCAACCGCTTCATTACGCCACGGCTGAGTGCCAATACCGCCAAACGCCAAACGTACTGTTTCTAAATCACCTTTATCATTAACATTTATCACGGCAGCGCACGATATCAATGCAAAAGCATAAGAGGCGCGGTCGCGAACTTTGTCATAAGTGTGGCTGCCTTTTATAGGCGCTGGCAGGACCACATACGTAATAAGCTCGCCAGACTCTAAAACAGTTTCGATATTAGGCGTGTCTTTTGGCAGGCAATAAAAGTCTTTGATCGCAATTTTGCGTTTACTACCATCCGCTTTAATCGTTTCAATGGTCGCATCGAGTAAACGCATCGCAACAGCCATATCGGAGGGGTGCTGAGCAATACAAGCGTCGCTAGTACCCAATATGGCAAGGGTGCGGTTCTCGCCATTGATAGCTGGACAGCCAGTGCCGGGGTCGCGCTTGTTACACGGACTGTCAGTCTGATAAAAGTAATAGCAACGGGTACGCTGTAAAAAATTGCCGCCCGTGGTGGCTTTATTACGCAGTTGCCCAGTCGCGCCAGCCAGTATCGCTCGTGATAATATCGGATAATTGGCAATCACTTGCGGATGCGCTGCCAAATCGCTATTAGTTACCAGCGTACCGATACGTAGCCCACCGTCATTAGTCGTTTCTACTTGCTGTAGTTCTAAGCGAGTCACATCGACCAGCTTGATAGGGGTTTCAATCTCTAGCTTCATTAAATCTAATAAATTGGTGCCACCTGCAATAAACGAAGCCTCTTTTGGACTGGCCGAAATCGCGGCGTGTTCGGGTGCATCAGCACGGATATATTCAAAGCGTTTCATGAACGATCTCCTGCTACAGTCATACTGGCTTTATTTTGCGACGGCTTGCTGAGCTGCGCTTCACTAGGCGGCGGCGACCAAATACCGCTGACATCCGAACCTTTCGTTATCGTCGCTTTCGAAGCAGTTTTACCTTTTATCTCATTCTCCAAAACCTGCGAGATAGCATTAATAATATTTGGATAGGCAGAACAGCGACAAATATTACCGCTCATACGCTCAGAGATTTCTTGTACCAACAGACCATCAGGATTTTGCAAATCGGTCGTCACATAGCTTGGCCAGTTTTGTTTAATCTCCTCTATCAAAGCAGTCGCCGAACATATTTGCCCAGGCGTACAGTAACCGCACTGGAAAGCATCGTGGTCTTTAAAGGCTTGTTGTAATTCTGAAAGCGATTCCGGCAAGCCAATCCCTTCGATCGTCGTAATCTCATCACCGTCATGCATGACCGCAAGGGTTAGGCAAGCGTTAACTCGTCGCCCATTAATGAGCATGGTACAAGCACCGCATTGACCGTGATCGCAGCCTTTTTTGGGGCCAGTAATTTGTAGATGCTGACGACAGACATCGAGCAATGTTGTGCGCGGATCGAGATTATCGAGCTGATAATCCTGCTTATTAATTGATAACGTCAAAGTAGACATGCTGGCTTCTCGCTGGCAGAAAAACATAAAAGAGATAAAATAAACGCCCGTTAAAATAGCGCTAACCGATTTATTATGTCTTATTAAAAATGTCAATTTGTTTTTACTTTGTAGTCATTGCAGGGTAGTTTTTTAACCAGACCTAGGTTTATAAAAATTTCTTTTGAGTCATATTGATAATAATTAAAGGCACAGTGCATTGGTAACTTAGAGCACATTGTAATCGCTCTACCTTTCTCTTAGTATTGATTGGCTTAGCCTTTATTGACTTAGATCGTATTGAATGAGTATTGATTGATAAAGTCTAAGACTAGAGACGTCAAAATTTAAACAGAAAAAATTCGAATAGATAAAACATAAATAATAAATTAGGTAGAAAAATATGAATCAGTTAAAAAAACCACTACGTATAGATATCGTATCAGACGTGGTTTGCCCTTGGTGTGTTGTCGGCTATCGCCAACTGGCAGCAGCACTAGAGCAGACCAATACTGCCCATGAGATACACTGGCATCCGTTTGAGCTAAACCCTAATATGCCAAGCGATGGTCAAAACATGCGTGAACATATCACAGAAAAATATGGCTCAAGTAAAGCGGAGTCAGACGCCAGCCGCGCCCAAATAACAAAGGTAGGTTCTGATGTCGGCTTTGATTTTAATTTTACTGATGAGCTGCGTATGCACAATACCTTTAATCTGCATCAGCTTTTGCATTGGGCTGAGCAGCAAGGGCGCATGCATGAGTTAAAGCAGGCGTTATTTACCGCGCACTTTACCGATAATAGAAACCTCTCTGATATCACGGTACTTGCGGATATCGCAGCAGAGATTGGGCTGAATCGCGAGGAAGCACTAGCAGTTTTAGAAGACCAACGCTTTGCCAATGATGTACGTGAGGTAGAGCAGCATTGGCAGCGGCAAGGTGTTCAAAGCGTCCCTGCAATCATTTTTAATGAGCAGCACTTGGTTAGCGGCGCGCAAGGCGTAGACAATTATGTCAATATTTTAGAGCAATTAGCCAGTATGCAAGATTAAATCAATATTTTTAGTAGGATTATTTATATGAGCAAAGATAAACTGATGACATTGTCAGATGAGGCGGAAGCCCTCGTTTTAGACGAATTGAGGGTTTATATGAGTGATGAATTCGATGTCGATATCGGTAATCTACCAGCTAAGTTCTTATTGGATTTTATTATCGAAAAGATAGGCCCGCATTTATACAATCAAATGATTGATGATAATGAACCTTGGTTATACGATAGGTTTACAGCCATTTTAGAAGATATGCATAGTTTTAAAAAAGACTAGAACATATTGCTAAGGTGATTTCCTCAAAATTTTGGCATCATAATAAATATATTAAAGCTGCCTTTTCAGCTCAACTTTTAAAATGACTCTGCTAAAATACAAAATGCTGCGTCCATTAGGCGCAGCATTTTTATATTTAAAAAACTAATAATGAGTATTATAGCTTAAGCATCAAAGTGAATAACCGTACGGATACTCTCGCCTTTGTGCATTAAGTCGAAAGCTTCGTTGATATCTTCCAATGGCATAGTGTGGGTAATAAAGTCTTGTAGTGGAATTTCACCAGCAAGATAACGCTCAACATAGCCTGGCAGCTCGCTGCGACCTTTTACACCACCAAATGCCGAACCGCGCCAGACGCGACCGGTCACTAGCTGGAATGGACGAGTAGAAATCTCTTGTCCAGCACCGGCAACACCGATGATGACCGACTCACCCCAACCTTTATGGCAGCACTCAAGCGCTGAACGCATGACATCGACGTTACCGATACATTCAAAAGAATAATCAACACCGCCATCGGTCAATTCAACGATGACATCTTGAATGGGTTGGTCATAATCTTTTGGATTGATGCAATCAGTCGCGCCAAGCTTTCTTGCCAGCTCAAACTTGCTTTCATTAATATCAATGGCAATGATACGGCTGGCTTTTGCCATCGCTGCACCGATGACTGCTGATAGACCAATACCGCCTAAACCAAAGATAGCAACGGTCGCACCCTCTTCGACTTTTGCAGTATTCATGACAGCGCCCATACCCGTAGTGACGCCGCAACCAAGTAAGCAAACTTCTTCTAACGGCGCTTCTTTATTAACTTTCGCTAAAGAAATTTCTGGCAAAACGGTATATTCAGAGAAAGTTGAGCAGCCCATATAATGGTAAATTGGCTGACCATCTTTATAAAAACGGGTGGTGCCATCTGGCATTAAGCCTTTACCTTGGGTCTCGCGTACGGCAGAGCACAAGTTGGTTTTGCCTGAAGTACACATTTTACAGACGCCACATTCTGCCGTGTATAAAGGGATAACATGATCGCCAACCTGCACACTGGTCACGCCTTCGCCAATTTGCTCAACGATACCGCCGCCTTCATGACCCAAAATTGCTGGGAATACGCCTTCTGGATCTTCACCGGATAAGGTAAAAGCATCGGTATGACAAACACCACTGGCTATAATTTTTACCAATACTTCGCCTTTACGTGGCAACATAACATCCACTTCTTCGATAGACAGTGGCTGGTTTGGACCCCAAGCAATGGCGGCTTTAGATTTAATAAATTTATCTGACATCGTTATCTCTCTTTTTTAATGTATTTTATTGGTTATTAAACACAGACCTCTTCAGCTTATCTTGCTTGCCGAATGGAGGCAAGCGACAGTTGTAGCAGTCTGTAAAATATTTAATTTTATGCTGACCATTATAGTTTTTTCTATAAGGATAACAATATGCTATATTTGCAAATATCTTTTACACACTGGTAATAATCATGCGCTGGGATGGGATTAGCGAGTTCGTTTACGTGGCAGAATATGAGAGCTTTACGCGCGCCGCAAAAGAATTGGGCATTTCTACCGCACAAGTCAGTCGTCAAATTAGCGCTTTAGAGAAGCGACTTAATATTAAACTACTCTATCGCACAACGCGCAAAGTATCGCTCACCGAAGAAGGATGTGTGTTTTATCAGCATTGTCGCGGGGTGCTCGATGGCTTAGATGCCGCCGAACAAGCTGTCAGCAATTTACAATCAAAACCGCAAGGTAGGATTAAACTGACCGCGCCTGTGACTTATGGCGAGCAGCAATTGTTGCCGCTGATCAATGATTTTATGGTGCAATATAGCGATATCGAAGTGACGGCTTTTTTAAGCAATCAAAAGATTGACTTGATTGAAGGTGGTTATGATTTAGCAATTCGTATTGGTAAATTAAGCGACTCAACGATGATGGCAAAAAAACTCAGCCATCGCACCAACTTTGTCTGTGCAGCGCCTGCTTATTTGAATAAATACGGCATACCTCATTCTTTGAGCGAACTGAGTCAACATAACTGCTTACTTGGCACGCGTGATTATTGGCACTTTATCGAAACTGATAAAGAAGCGAGTAAAAACGTTACTAGGAAATATGCTCAAAGAGCGTCTAAAGAAAGAAACCTGCGAGTTTCGGGGACGGTGCAATATAACAGTGGTTATAGCCTAGTCGATGCGGCTTTAAAAGGTCTAGGTATTGTGCAGTTACCGGATTATTATGTCAAAAAACACTTAGAATCCGGTCAGCTCATTAGCTTATTGGACAAATATAGAGAACCTGAAGAAGGTATTTGGGCTATCTATCCGCATAACCGTCATTTATCGCCAAAGATTAGACTGCTTGTCGATTATCTAGCAGAGCGTTTGGATTAATGCAGTACGAACAAAGCGTTTTTATCCGTTAATTTAAGTCTTTACTTAGAAAAGTCGGACAGCGCTATTTGTTCATATAACTCTACTTTCAACTTCTTTGCACACTCGATAATCTTTTTACGATTGGCAGGGATAGCACCGTGTTCGATCGCTGTTTCGCGCATTTGTACCGTGACGTCATAGTGAGGATAGCTGGCGTTTCGATGGAATAAGCGCTCATCTACATCAATCAACGCCGCAAACTCATGCAGCTCTTGCAAAGTATCCGCTAGCATATGGCACCACTTATAGCCTTTAAATTCTATCTGCATAAAATCTACATATATCGCCATATAGCAGCTCCTTTTATTCCTTCTATAAAACCCTCTAAAACATTCTATTTACTCTAATACATTGATGGCTAGCTCATCAATGTAGCCTTAGTAAAGGAAGATTGCTGATTAAACAATCATTATTACTATAAATGTTATTTTTAATCTAGAGTGCTAACTGCTTTTAGGAATAGGAAATACTTTGTCATAAACCCAGTTGTAGATAAAGGCATAGATGAGATAAAAAGTCGCCATCGCGATATCCATCTTAAACGCTTCCCAAAGGCTGATATTTAAATACCAGGCGATGACGGGTAGAAACAATAATAACAATCCACCTTCAAATAACAACGCATGTAGCACGCGTATCAGAACTGTTTTTTGCACCGCACCGCGTAACCTGAGCATGGCACGGTCAAACAAAATATTATAAAAGTAGTTCCAAAATGTGGCGACGATAGAGCCGACCAACGCCATAACTCCCATCAGATGTAGCTCAAAACCAAATACTAAGCTTGCTAGGGGGGCAAAGATAAGCAGACCTATAATCTCAAACCCTAAGGCGTGGCGAATCCGGTCTTTTTTGTTACGCATGAAACTTCCTAATTGATTTGTTTATCGACTTACTTTATTTCTTGAATACTCTATATCACTCACATTATTTACGTGCCATTATGTTCTGTTTTTACTGGCTAAGACTTTCAATAACTGCCATTAAAGTAATTCACGCACATTTTTCTTTAGCTGTTTGAGCAATTTTTGGTACTCACTATCACGAGTTTCAAGTGTGCTTAAGCGTCCATAGCGTAGCTGGCGATAGTCTTGTTGAATTTGCACAATTTTTGCTTGAGCAACTTTCGAATCGATAGCTTCTGCCAAGCGCTCAAGCCATGCTAACTGTCCTTCATTTTCTGTGCGCGCTAATGATTTATCACTTTTGCCAATACGCTTTGATAATTGCGCAAGTGGCAAGTCTGCTGGATGCCAGCGTTTGCGGCGACGTTGCCAAATAATAAATACTAAAATAGCCATGACCGTAATAGCACTTATCGCTAACCAAGTAATTTGCTGCATGATTGATCGGATATTAAACCACTTTAATAGCGAGGCTGCTTGCTTGTCCTGATCGTAGCCGACGACGTCTTTTTGCCAATAATAACTGGCTTGGTCTGATAAGCGCCGTAAGGTTTGTAACATTTGATACTGCTGATAGCTGATTTGTGCACTAGTGCCATTACCAAACATGGCTGCCCCTTGCGCTTGTGTCAGTGCATCCATGCCTTGTTCTACCCGCTCAGGCGCTACAAACGCAGTCGGGTCAACACGCACCCAACCTTGACCCTCAAGCCAAACTTCCGTCCAAGCGTGCGCATCCATCTGTCGTACTTCCCAGACATTACCGCTACGACTCAGCTCGCCGCCTTGATAGCCCGCCACTACTCGCGCAGGAATACCCGCTGCCCGTAGCATAAAGGTAAAGCTTGAAGAATAATGCTCACAAAACCCTGCTTTGGTCTTAAATAGAAACTCGTCAATACGGTTAGTATTCAACCGTGGCGGCGACAATGTATAGCGAAAGTCCGTTTGATTAATCCAGCGCTCGATAGCCACCATATAACGAACTGGGTCTGAGCCTGATTGTGCAAAAAGCTGCTGAGCCAGCGCTCGTGCTTGGGGGTTGCCATCTTTGGGAAATTCAAGATTTAGACGCCGCGACTCATCATTCAAAATAGGGTCGATATACATGGGCGCAAATTGCAATACATCGTAGCGCAGCTGCTGGGTAACAGGCTGATCTTTTAATAAGGTAAAGTCTGAGGTAATACTGACATCTTGCTGCTGGGCAAAAGGGTAATCAAGTCCAAATAGCCAGTTTTGCTGCGTAGGCTCTAAGATAATCTGATAGCTATTAGGGGTAGCTTTCGCCTCATCAGGAACAGTGGCAAATGCATTTTCGATCCAAACCGGCGTTTGTAGTTCAGGTCGCCATTGTCGTTGCTGAGGGCTAGGACGCCAAGTAACCCCATCGAAGTCACTAAACACTAAGCCACGCCAATACAGTTGCTGCTGCGGTGGTCGATTGTCTTTAAACTCTACGCGAAAAGCCAGTTCGGTTGACTGTCCCAAATTAGCAAAGTCGCCGGGGGACATGCTGTCAGAAACACCAGTGGTCGCTTGCTGCCCAGATAACTGTACTGACCATAGCGGTGGCAAGCGCGGGAAGAATAAAAACAGCACTACCAACAACGGCAACGCTCCAATACCTAACATCCCTAAGGTACGCAGACGGCCATCACCGCGAGTATTGCCATCGTCATTTAGCGCAATAAACGCCAATAATACAATGACCACCCCCACCATTACCTCTAGCGTTGTGACAATACCTTGATCCATCAGGAACAGCGCCGCCAGTACAAACAACGATAAGTTGAGTACCACATACGCATCACGGCGTTTGTACAATTCCCACAGCTTACTAACAAGACATAGTACTAAAAACGCCACGCCCATATCGAGTCCAAACGCCGTATTATAAGTCAGCCACAGACCTGCTAGCCCTAATAAGAAACCAAGCATTTGCATGCCTTGATAAACACGTTTTAAATGACGACCTTTTTTGAACTTCGCTTTAATACGCGGCAGCTGAGCAGTAATACTAACAACAGCAAAACCCATTAACCATAATGGCAAATGCGCAGCATGAGGTAAAATAACGATAATTTGAGTGATTAACACCCAATAATAGGCTGGCAGTGCCAATAGCTTACGATACCATTTATTATCGGCATCCATACCCGTATGAGCATTGACATTTTGACCCAATGCTAAGCGCTCAAAGCTGGCTGTAGATGCTTCCATAGACGCTTGTATAGATGGCTTCTTAGAGGAGTTTTTGGTTAAGTGTTGAGTGTCATTCATGGTGCTTTTGCCAATCTTAATAAGCAAGCTTGTGCAAAACCATCGCCTTCGCCCATCGCTGCAGCAGACGGCGCCTCATTAGCTAAGCGCATTTTAAATGGCACCCCTAGTTGACCCAGTGTCATCGCACCATACGCTAATTGCGCAAGCTTCTGCTCATGATGTGCCGCTGGCATATCGGCATAATCCAAGGTTTGCTCATGACCGACAGGATCCGCAAAATGCTTGGTAAACATTCCCTGACCTCTCGCTACATGACCCCAAGATACCCGTGCCAGCGACTCACCTTCGATATAATTATCGAGCCGTTCAAAATCATCTTGGCCTTGACGATACTGCCCGCCTAATGGCAAATCCTCTAAGCTTACGGTTGAATACTGGTCTTGCCAGTCAAATACTTCCGGCTTAGGATAAACCCAAGCGGTACGCGAAAAATAGACATAAGACCATGCACGCATAATACCTAGAGGATAAACTGTTTTTATTTTTAGGCGTGGTAATTCAAGCTGACCGCGATTATAGGTTTGAACGGGAAGGTGAATAACATGCTCACCTTGTAGCCGTGTCACCAGTAATGAATAGTGACCGTCAGCGCTAGCTTTGACTTTTTTATTAGCTTTCTTATTCGTTTTTTGGTCAATTTTTTTGTCAGGCTGCTCAAAGCTAAACAACAGCTGCCGCCTTGGTTGTCGGCTCTCACTATTTAGTTGCAAGGTAACCCAAACAGGAGCGCCCGCTTCTACCATCGTCACTTCCAGCAGGCGTACTTGTAGCCCTGAGATATGGGCAAAGGTCACATGAAAACTGATGAGCCAAATACTGATGAGATAAAAACATAAGCCCAATACCAAGTTATTGCCATAGTTGATACCAGCAATAAAAGTAATGATTAATAGCACCGCAAACAGCATACCCTCACGGCTAAAAAAGATATAAACATTACGCAAATTGAGTTTGGCGCTGTCACTTTTGGGCGCGCGCGAAGCAAACCAATGGCTAACTGCTGAAGTGACTGCTACGGTAAAAGCTTTTGGTAAAAGGCTCATAACTACCCTATCCTTACCATAGAATCGAAAATATCATTGGTATACCGCCACTTCAGCCAAAATACGTTGTGCGATAGTCTGCGTTGCTTGTCCACCAGTTATATGCGCTGGTACAAAGCGCTGACCAAGACGGTGGTCCGTGACCGCGGCAAATACTGCTTGGACATCTTCAGGAGTCATCTCCATGTGCCCCGATACATAAGCATAAGCCTGTGCGGCACGCTGTAACGACAATACACCACGCGGTGATAGACCATGGTACTCGTGGCTTGCTCGTGTTTTTGCGACCAGTCTTTGCAGATAGTCTAAAACCACATCCGCGACATAAACTTGCTTGACCCCTTGCTGGGCTAATAAAACCGCCTCTGTATCAAGCACCGCATCCAACTCTTTTAGCAACTCGCGACGATCCCGACCTTTTAAGAGTTCGCGCTCTGCCGCAGGCGATGGATAACCGAGCGACAAACATAATAAGAATCGATCTAACTGCGACTCAGGAAGGGGATATACACCTGCTTGTTGCAATGGATTTTGGGTCGCTATCACAAAGAACGGCTGCGGTAATGGGTAGGTTTGCCCATCTTGGGTCACCTGCCGCTCCTCCATTGCTTCGAGTAAAGCACTTTGCGTCTTAGGACTAGAGCGATTGATCTCATCGGCAAGCAACAGCTGAGTGAAAATAGGACCGCGACGAAACTCAAACTGCAGCTTGCTTTGATCGTAGATACTCATACCTAAAATATCTGCAGGCAGCATATCATTGGTAAATTGTATTCGGCTAAAGCTTAGCCCCAATAACTGTGCCAATCCTTGCGCCAAGGTGGTTTTACCCATACCCGGCAAATCTTGTAACAGTAAATGCCCACCAGCGAAGATGCCACTGAGCGCAAGCTTGACCACCTGTGGTTTATCCAGCACGATTTGATTTAATTGTGCCATTAACTGGGCGATTTTTTGCTGATTATGCCGATAGTCGGTAGCTGCATGGGTCATGGTAAGTTACTGGCTCATTTTTTTAGAGGGATCATGGTGGGAAGTTAATTTGCATTATCTTCAACTACCGGCGCTGCAGCCCGAAGGGTGGACAAATAAGCAATCACATCAGCACGCTCTTTAGCATCAGGCATAGGATCTGCTAGCATCTTTGAATCTGGCATGGTTTTTTCAGCATCGGCGATATACGGGTCAAGTGTCTTAGCATCCCATACCCAACCTGAGGTTTGCAAGCCTTCACTATAAGTATAATCTGCTAGCTCCGCCGCTTGTGCACCATAAATATTCATCAGCTGTGGGCCTTTTTTATTCAGACCTGGGTTCAGCTGATGACACTGACTGCAAGCGTCTTTATATATTAGAGCGCCGTTATCAGCATCACCTTCTGTATATAGTGGCAGCGTAACAGGCGCACGATAATCAGGAGGCGTACGCTCACAAGCAGCAAGCATTAAAACAGCGGCAAATATACCGCCCAATTGATATTTATTAACCATAGACATGTTGTTGTAATCTTTAATTGAGGGGCATTGGCTATGTATGCGTCCACATCAACTATAATGCAATGCAAATAGTGATGGACATACATAGCCGTACGTAGACAATAAATGAATTATTGCTCATGAGAATAAAATAAGATAAAAAAACGGTTTATTAATATTTAAAAAGCGACAGTCAATTCACTTTAAAAGCGAAGCTGTGCTGCTGGTATAAACGGTCTTAAGCTTAAGTCTCGCTAGATACTTTTATGGTATTACTAGGCATTTCTAGATAATAGCCTTGCAGGTAGCGCGCACCCACACTCCATGCAACGGACATGGTCGCAGCATCCTCAATATAAGGCATTAATACATCGACTTTAATCTCATTGGTGCGGACGATAAGCGATTTGACCGTTTCTAGATTGTCTGCTGCATCAATTCCTTCTACATAGCTACGGGCTAAGCGCACCATATCGGGCTGCACAAAATTGGCAAGCTCAATCGACTTCGCAGATGAGCCAAAATTATTGATACCAAGTTGACAGCTCACTTGGTTGAGCGCTGAAAACTGAGATTTCGCCACCGTTAAATGATCGGCGATATCTTTTTCATTGAACTGTAACGTCAAGGCGCCAGCTTTACCACCGACTGCATTGATCAACTGACTGGCGACACTGGGTAGCTTTTTATCAATCAAGGAAGCACTGGTCAACTGTACTAGCAACCGCGCTTCAGGATGTGATTTACGTACTTCATTGATTTTTTTACAGGCGTTAATCAGTATCCAGCGGTCAATTTTTTCAAGCAGTTCGTGGGATTTGGCAACCGCCATAAACTGGTCGGGAGTCAATACGGTATTGTCCGCATCGGCCAGTGGTAGCTGTAGATAAACTTCAAATAAGTCGCTACGATCATTATTAATGTCATATATTGGCTGGAATAACAACTCAAAGCGATTATTGGTGATCGCATCGACCAGAGATTCTGCAAGCGCATGATCGTCACTATTGGCGTGTTCGCTAGCATCGTACAGATGATACTTGCCACCATGATTGGATGTCTCAATCATAATTTGACTGATGGCATCCATCGCACGCTCAAGCAATACTCTTGGCTCAGGGGTGTTTTTTTCAATTTTAACGATAGCAATACTTGCCGTAGTATTGGTTGTACGCTTATCAACTTCGATAAACATCTTACTGATATTCAAACCAATTTGTTCAGCCAGCTGTTCAAGCTCTGCCGTTGTTCGATTTTCTACTAAGATGGTAAATGCGGTATCACTAAAACGACTCACATGACCATCTGCCACGAGCTCATCTAACGCTTGAGCGACTTGTTTAACCGTGCTATCAATGCCTTGCAGACCCAGGCTGCTTCTAATTTTACCAATATTATCGAGCTGAACATATAAAAGACCCGCCGTCAAAGAGCCCAGTCTTGCTTGCTGATATAATTCTGTCAGCTGCTCTTCAAAGCCGCGGCGGTTATCAATGCCTGTTAAACTGTCTTTACGCTCAGCCTCAGCCAAACGTTTGGCAACGTCAGCGCTGTTACTGTGATTTTGTTGAATGATAATCTGGGTAACCGGTTCGCCATCTAGTGTCGCGACGGCCAACTGTAGCTTTGCTTCAAACGTACTACCGTCAGTACGCCGACTCTCAAAATTAAACTCTACGTCTTTACGGCTGCCTTTATCAAATTGACGTAAAAACTGTTTAAAGCCTTTGACGTTGTCGCCACCTGCAATCAAATCAATAATAGGTATGCCAATGATGTCGTTCATTGCCTCAAAACCAAATAACTGCAGATACGGATCATTGGCGAAAATATGAATACCTTGATCGATATAAGCGACTGCACTTTTGGAGTTTTTAATCAGTACATTTGCCCGTTGCTCTGCCTCAGACAGCACATGACGCAAGGCTTTAAGTTGGCGGCGACTACGTAAATTATCATGCTGCAAACAAATTGCCATGACGACAGGCATCTCTTGGTTAACGCAAAGTGCTTTGACCATCGTGCCACTCACGACAGCAGGAAGCCCTTCCTCATTATGCGCGGTGGCTGCCGTTTCTTTGTTCATCAAGCAAATTAAAGGTAAATCAATACTTTGTTCTTGGATAATGCCAACCACATCAGTAAAGCTCATATCGTACGCTTGACCAAAAACCAACACATCCCATGACTGTCGCAGCGATTTTAACAACTCGTCTTTATCATCCAAAAAACCTAAGTTTACACTGTCATAGTACGAACCTAACAAGTGTACGAGTCGCTCAGCATAAAGCTGGTCGTCATCGATAACCAATAAGTTTAAGATGGACTGAGTACGCATAGAAAGCCTTTTTAATCTGATAAAATGATTTAATGGGTCGTCGCATGGCGGCAGCCAATACACAAAAGAACAACAGCGTCGCCATTATAAACAATAATTTAACCGACTGCTGCTTAACTTACAATGGCAATTATTAAATAATATGAATCAATGATGATGCTTTAAAGCGCCAGTTAAATTTATATGGTCGCGCCTATACTTATACCTGCACATTGGTAGCGATGAAATTTATATCAATTAAGCTTGCACCACTTCGTATTGACTAAACTCATCAGTCGTCATTAAGCTGCGTATTAAGCGCAAAGATTTTTGTTTATCATTGATACGCATCGTCACTTTATCACCCGTCTGGAAACGAGAGGTCGGTAATAATAAACTATCAGCAGTTTGTAGACACTCATCGCCTCCGACGATGAACGCTGGCACAAAATGCCGACTGCGAGCCCCTCTATCCTGTAGACGAATCCCGCAGGCGATGAGCTTGTGCCCAAGGACTTGCCATTCCAGCTCGGGTTTTTCGGTATCCAAAGTGAGCCAGCGCACGACCCCAACTGACCAATTAGGAGAGTTAGAAATATCAGGACGACATAATAGAAAAAGACTCATTAGTCGTAATGGTGGCGGTGTGATAGAAACAAGCATGTCATTTTCATCACTAAAATTCGGCTCATCTGAATCAGATAGCAGGCGTAGCGTACGAAAGTGCGACAACTCATTATCACGATCAAAAATTTCGACCGCCACCTCTTTACTGGCAGATTGCTTTTTCGGCAAAGTATCATAGCGAGGCTGCTGATGTTTTGGCAGCGTTTTAGCTTCAATCAGGCTTGTTAGGCTCTGTGCGTTACTAATACGGTAATGAATCTCATTAAACCCAGTCATTACCTGCGCATTTTGTTTTGCACTATATTTAATAGGTAGCGTGAGCTTTGGTTGAATATAACGATAGCTTAACGCCATCGAGATATGATTAGTTAAACAATACTCCACCCCGACTCTACCTACATCGCTTAATTCTTCAATACGCGATTTTAAATAGCTAATCATAGGCGCAAGTTCTATAAACAAGCACGCATGATGCGCGTCGTAAGGGTTAATACTAGAATGGGCAGTCAAATAAGTCGGCGGCTCTTTACTATACAAATTTACAAACACTCGTGTTGCCGTACGCGGCTCTATGGTTGCGACCAGATGTTCATTCCACTGCGGTAGTAAACGCTGTACCAATAAAACATGAGGCCGACGCATCGCTCGTACATTTAATAAGCTGTGCAAGCATATTTGACAATATAATTGATGGACAGTATCAGCGCGATTAGTCACAATATGGACACTCAAATCGGTATCAACTGCCTGCTGCTGATAAGCCACGCGGTATAGCTGATTTATGTTAGACCATATATATGGCAATGGCTGTTGATAGCACAGTGCATCTTCAAACAGCAATTTTTGATACATCAGTAGCGTTTGATAAATGGCAATAGCTAAGGTGATAGGCGACGATCTTTCGCTGGTAAAATAGCGCTGCCAAAGACTGCTTGAAGGTTGCTGCTGCTTGTCATTTAAAAAAGCAGTTTCCCGATGTATGATACCGTTGAACGCCATAACTATTAAATAATACAGCGACTTAACTTGAGCAACATAACCAAGTTGAGCGACATTAAAAGCTTTTGTCTCATAGATATAATACTGGCGTAACGTTGCAATCAATTGATTGGCAGCGTCAATCACAATACTGGTTAATGTCAAACGTTGCCGATCATCTATATTAGCCACACGCAACTCGGCCAGCACTCGTTCTATTTGCTCTGCTTGCTGCGCTTCTGTTTGCGCGGGCAGTAGTGCCACCCATTTACGCAGGTGCGGCTCATTGCTGCTCACAGAGTCATTTAACGTCTGCACCAAGGGTGTATTAGCTGCTAAAAACTCTTGGAACGTTGATAAATTTACCATTACTATCCTTAGTAATTGCACAAATTATTCATAGGTGTGTACAGATTCATTCTTAAATATGAATATTAACCTCATACATGACCATTCACTGCCCTATTTATGCTTGGTTAATTAGGCATTATTGATTAGATTCTTTTAGTCGTTCTTTGTTTACTAAAATTCTCAATACACCATATTGCCCACTTTACATAGCGTTGTAAATATTAATCGGCACCTTAAAAGGTTTGTTTGGCAACTCTCTGACCAATTTAGGCACTAGATAGCCGGGCAATTCTGCCAATAATGACCAATAAAGCTCAATTGCTGCTCGCTCATCATTATCAAAGTGGGCAGCGCCTGCTACTTTATCTAATACATGTAAATAATAAGGCAGTACCCCCGCCGCGAACAAGCGCTGACTTAATGCCGTTTGTGCAGCAACGCTATCATTGATACCTTTTAAAAGTACCGCTTGATTTAATAAGGTGATTCCAGCAGCGCGAGCACGCTGCAAATACTCTGCGGTGAGCGCGTCTATCTCATTGGCATGATTACAGTGAATCACCATGACGATTTGACAGCGACTTTGTGATAAACGCTCTAATAGCGCATCGTCCAGCCTTGCTGGAATCACCAATGGCAGACGGGTATGTATCCGAATGGTTGTCAGTTGCGCAATCGCCTCCAAAGTCTCTAGCCAAGCAAATAGACGTCTATTGGTCACATTTAACGGATCACCACCACTCAAAATTACCTCGTTAATCTCAGGATGGGTACTAATATAATCGATGATGCTTTGTTTTGCGGAGGCGGTTGGCATATTGGCACTATAGTCAAAATGCTGACGAAAGCAGTAACGACAATGAATCGCACAAGCGCCAGTAATCGTTAACAACACTCTTGATTGATACTTATGCAGTAAGCCTTTGACCGGATTATGGGCGTTTTCCGCTAACGGATCTGCCACATAGCCGGTGACTGCGATTTGCTCTTTTTGATTGGGCAATACTTGTCTTAACAAAGGATCATTACGATCACCGACTGTCATTTTTGCCACAAAAGCACGCGGCACTCGCAGCTCAAAATGTTCCGGTACATAGACTTCTGCGCGTAGTGATTCAAGCTTTAATATGTCAAGCAGCTCATCAATAGAGGTGATGGCTTCGGATAATTGCGTTTGCCAGTTTTTTTGTGTGATTAAATGGTTTATCATGACAACCTAATACCTGTAGCCAAAAGTCGATATTATACGCTCTTAGTGCGTAGCCTATCAAAGCATACAACCTATCCTTTAAACACTGAGGGAGATAAGGACTTTTAGCACTACTTTATCACTACAAGTTTAATATCCAATTCTTAGTGACAATACTTATAATCCTTACTCATAAACCTTTATTCATAAACACTTATTCATAAACACTTAGGAGTCTTCCGTGGCAAGTTTTTCTACCAATGAATTTAAAGCTGGTCTCAAAGTCATGCTTGATGGCAATCCTTACTCCATCCTCGAAAATGAGTTCGTCAAACCAGGTAAAGGACAAGCCTTTAACCGCGTAAAAATGCGCAATCTACGCAGTGGCAGACAGCTCGAGCAGACTTTCAAATCAGGCGAGAGCTTAGAGGCGGCAGATGTTATAGATACTGAGATGAACTATCTGTACAACGATGGTGAGTTTTGGCACTTTATGCACCCTGAGAGTTTTGAGCAGCTGCAAGCAGACAAAACGGCTGTTAGTGATGCGGTAAAATGGTTAAAAGACAACAGTAACGCCTTATGTGTGATTACTTTGTTTAATGGTGTACCGTTATCAATTACTCCGCCGAACTTCGTTGAGTTGCAAATTACCGAAACGGATCCTGGCTTACGCGGCGATACCTCAGGTGGCGGCGGCAAACCTGCAACGTTAGAAACGGGTGCCGTGGTTCGTGTACCATTATTTGTACAGCAAGGTGAAATAGTCCGTGTCGATACCCGTACCGGTGATTACCAAACGCGCGTCAGCTGATAGCTTTTATTCATTATCAGATTAGTAAAAAAGCTTAACCACTCATAGAATGGTTAAGCTTTTTTAATGGTTTATGGTTGGCTATTTTAAACAGTAATCTACTGTTCTGACGATCGCTTATGCATCAGCCAATACTGTACCAACGCATTGAGTTGCTCTTGCTTAAAGGGCTTAGTGCAATAATCTTGCATACCAACATCGAGGTATTTTTTGCGTTCGCCATCCATCGCATTGGCGGTTAAAGCGATAATTGGTGGTAATTTTTGCGGATCATAAAGCTCATGCAGTTTAATGGTTGCCTGTACGCCATCCATAATTGGCATATGATGATCCATCAAAATGACATCATAAAGCTCAGGATGCAAGGCAAAAATTTCGATCGCTTGTTGCCCATCAGTCACATGAGTGACGGTATGACCGCTATTATTGAGTGCTTTTTTGGCAATCATGGCGTTGACACTATCATCTTCGACCAATAGGATATGACCGATAAGCTCGTCACTAGGTATTGTCATGGTAAAGTCATTAGAATCTTGCCATGTCTCATAGCTTTCCTCATCAATAGGTGGCAATGGTAATAATACCCTAAAAGTAGTACCGAAACCGACCGTACTATCTACTTCAATATAGCCACCCATTAAACCAACCAAAGATTTACAAACAGACAATCCGAGTCCTGTACCACCATAAAGGCGATGGGTAGATTTATCTGCTTGATCATAAGCATCAAATATCGCATCCAATGACTCCGGCTTAATACCTACACCCGTATCTGTGACCTCAATACACAGCGTCATATCTTTATGAGCAACAAAATTAACATCATCAGCCACGCCATAAATGCCGTGCTCTACGCTACTGTTTTGACCTTCTATAGCATTTTGAGCCATAGCATGATGACAATCATCGCTATCTTCACAAGGATTGTTTCGCATATGCTTAACATCAATCGTCACGCGACCGCCTTCACGGGTAAATTTAATGGCATTATTAACCAAATTTACCATGACTTGTTTGAGCCGTACCGGATCCCCTTTGACATAAGGCGATAATGATTCGGTATAATGATAATCTAGAATTAAGCTACGCTGACGGGCTTTGATCGCAAATAAGCTCACCACCTCATTACATAAACTCGATAAGTTCATCGGAATAGAATCGATGGTCATTTTGCCCGCTTCGACTTTCGATAAATCTAAAATACCGTTGATAATGGCGAGCAAATGCTCGTTTGAGACTTTTATATTATGGACATACTCTTGTTGTTCAGCGCTAAGCTCAGTTTCACTTAACATCTCAACCATACCAATAATGCCATTCATTGGCGTCCGTATTTCATGGCTCATATTGGCCAAAAACTCTGATTTCATCTCATTGGCGTGCTTAGCATTACGTTGCTGATCTTGTAGTTGTAAAGCATCGGCAGCCATCACCGCAAACTGCGCTAATATTTTTTCTTGCTCGTCACTAAAGTCATGATGAGGTTGCATATCCATCAAACACAGAGAGCCCAAACGATAGGTTTTACCATCTTCTTGCATGATGATGGGAGCGCCGGCATAAAACCTCAGATGAGGTGACTCTGTAATCAATGGGTTTTGGCTAAAACGGCTGTCTTTGGCTAAATCTGATACCACAAAAACCTCATCAGAGAGCACCGTATAATTACAAATAGCAACTTTGCGCACCGTCGTACAAACACCGCCAAGTCCATGGACAGATTTTAGATACTGAGTTTCCTCATCCATAAAGGTAATAGCAACCACAGGCATATTAAAAAACAGTTTCGCCAGCTGCGTTAAGCGCGCAAAAGCAGGCTCTTCATTAGTATTGAGTACCTGATATTTTTTAAGCTTATTGATACGCTCAACTTCATCTATTGCGATGGGATAACTATTCTCTAGCAAGTTGGATGTAGACAAGATGGACTCCATTAATTCATATCAGACGCTTGGCTTAACAGCCGCCTGCTTGAGCAATAATTGTAATGCTTCACTCACCATAAGCATTGCTACTACCGAGGTGACGACTACGGCTGAACCATAACCACCACAGTGTAAACCACCTGTCTGAGCGCTTTTGTCTACCCGCGGTGGTTCTATCGAATAGACACACTTGATACCAAATTTTTCTTTTAAAGCACTATTAATGCCTTTTTCATGGCGTAACTTATTACGTAGTTTAGCAAGTAGTGGATCTTGATAGCTATCGCGTAAATCGCCGATTCTAATTTGGCTCGGATCTATCTTACCGCCCGCCCCACCTGCACAGACCAGTTTTAATTTGTTAAAGCGGCAATGCAGCGCAATGGCAAGTTTGGCATTCATATCATCAACACAATCTAAAATTACAATCGGACTGTTTTGCGCAGCCGCCTTGGCTTCCTCACGACTGGGTAATAGTGTGGCTACATTTTCAACGGTCAAAAAGTCATCAATCAAATGCAGCGTTACTTTTGGATTGATCTCACGAATACGCGTCGCCATCGCCGCAATCTTACTTTGCCCAAAAGTGCTATCTAAAGCAGGCAACTGCCGATTGACGTTAGAGGCAACCAATATATCCAAATCAATCAACGTAATGTTACCCACTGCCGTGCGAGCCAAGGCTTCTGCTGCCCAAGAACCTACCCCGCCAACACCAATCACATAAACATGCGCTGCGGCAAATGTATCCACTGCTGAAACGCCATACAGCGTCTTTGTGCCTTTAAAGCGGCGCTCATATTGCTCATCTGCATCATCAGCAATCTGTGATTCTTCAATATCAGATTGCTGTTGTACAATAGCATTCGGCTGGTTAATGGTTTGCTGCCATTGCATCTCTTCAGTCATAACAGGTTAAAGACTCTTTTAAAGAATTTCATTGTTTATTCATCAGCTTATTAATGAGTATGAGCTAATTTTTTTAGGTTGGATAATGCCATTTCATTTGTAGAGCTGTGCAACTATTGTGCCACAATTGCTGAGCAAGAGTAGATGGCTGCACATCAAGTAACTCACTCAGAGTTAGTAACACATAAGATAAATTAGCAGGGACGTTTCTATTATGAGCAGGCGTATCACCCCATTCATTATCTGGGCTTTGTCCGAGTGCTGACGCATTACCGTATAAAGGGCGGTCTAAGGTATTATCTGAAGTCTGGCACATAATAGGCGTCATATCTGGACAGTCAGTTTCAATGACTAAGCATCCAATACCATAATTATCAACAGCTGCTTGAATAGCAAGGCGGAGTTTTTTCGCATTAGGATTGGTTATTTGACCCGTAACTCCAAGCTTGAAACCAAGCTTCACAAAGGCCTTAGCTTCTTGTACACCGCCACTAAAACTATGCGCAATACCCCCAAGCTTATGTGCATCGTAATCATGCATTTTTAGGATGGCTAAGGCTTCAGCATGAGCTTTACGGATATGAAGCATGACCGGTAGCTGATGAGCTACTGCCATATCCAGCTGAGCATTAAAAAAACGCTGCTGTTTGGCAATCATTTCAGGCTGCTTCATGACATCCGTAAAACTATCTAAACCGATTTCACCGATGGCCAGCGGACGCTTTTTATTGAGCATTTGCGCCATCTTCTCTAAATGCGCTTCAGTATGCTGCTCGATATAAAAAGGATGCAAGCCTAACGCAATATGCGCCTTAGGAAGTGACTGTTTTTGGTTGTCATCCTTCCCTATAATGGCTGGCAGTTCTTCATTTAGAAGTAATCCCTTATTTAATGATTTCTCAGTCTCGTAGAGCCGATCGAAATGTCGGTGCAAATAGCCGACTAATACCAGATGACGCACCCCCTGATCATAAGCAAGCTGTGCCTGCTCGCTTCTATCAGAATCAAACACAGGTGCGTCGAAATGAGTATGTGTGTCAATTAAAGGGAAAATAGTAGGTAGTGTCTCATCATCGATAAAGGATGCCCTAATCGCAGTCATCAATAGACTCCAAAATTAATAATTGGTATAGAAATTTTTCTTTTTAAATAATGAACTTTAAAGCGTTAATTTTAAAAAACTATCTTTAAAAGATAAGCTTTCATAATCTCTAAACAGATAGATTATCTACTTTAAAGCGCATTTATTTTGGCTATTAATTTTAATCGCCCGCTTTAACCGCTAGCTTTATTCTTAGCTTTATTCGACAACGCTTTATCTGCCTTTCTACTACTGCGCCGCGGGACAAGTAATAGAATAATGCCAGCTGCGCTTAAGGTAAGCCACTTTTTTTTATTGGTAGATACTGTCATTGTGTTTGCCTTTTTAAATGAGTAGGCTGTGACTTTATATTTATGATTATATCAATTTTTATGCATTGCTATAAGCAGTGCTGCAATTAAAAGCCTGATACACATAGGTTATCTGTTTTTATTGTACTCGTATACGAAACGCACTGTGTTTATCTGTGTTATGAACACGCAAGCTAATGTACAGTATATTTATTACACCGTACATTTGGCTATGATAACCACTTAGAATTCGTATTTTACAGTATGCTTTGACAGGCTTTTAACAAAGTGAATAAAAGCCATTAACGATTTAATGGATAGGTAGTGATACCACTGCTTGGACTATCGACTCTCGTAAAACCTTGCGACGTCGATTTCGGTGTTTGATCGCGCTTAGGAATAAGGGGATTGAGTGGCATCAATTCGTAATCTGCACTGACGCTACCATTCCAACCTTCCGTCCCGCTTAATGGCAGCTGTTTAATCGTACCGTTTTTATCGATGACCAGCTGGAGCACACGCATTTGGTTATATTTACGCTCTGTAACGCTAGCTACTGCGCCGCCATCACGTAAAATAGTGGGTTGTAAAAATATGATCAAGTTACTCTTTTGGGTGTTGTCATTGTCCGAGCGGAACAATCGACCGATAAAGGGCACATTACCCAGACCTGGGACTTTTTGTTGGCGCGTGGTGGAGTTGTCACGCATCAATCCACCTAAAGCAATGGTCTGCTGATCATCTGCCAGAATGGTCGTATTAATCAGGCTTTTGTTGGTAATCAGACCACTGGCGTTTCCAGTACTGCCTGGTACAACGGACGAAACCTCTTGTGAGACCTCCAACCGTACAGTGCCATTTTCACCAATATGTGGGATGACGTTTAGATTAATACCAATATCTTGGCGATCAATCGTCTGAAATGGGTTAGTCGAAGAGTCACTACCAGTAGTATAAGAACCTGTGACAAAAGGCACGTTCTGACCCACTAAAATACTGGCTTTTTCGTTGTCCAACGTCAAAATCGAGGGCATAGACAACAGATTGGCACTGGTCGAAGAATCAAGCGCCTGTAAGATAGCCCCATAAAACTGTGCATTACCTTGGCTATCCTTACTACTACTGCCAATACCAACCAAAGCACCAACGATAGAGCTGGCAGCAGCACTAATAGCTCCTCCTCCTCCTAACGCTGCTGCTGCCAGACTGGTTGCACTCGCGCCAACATTATTAAAGTTGACCACGCCATAGCCACTATTGGCATTACCTAGCGCCCATTGCACCCCAAGCTGAGTGGCATCATCGCCTGAAACCTCGACAATTGCAGCTTGAATCAATACCTGAGCGCGGCGACTATCCAACTGATTGACGGCATCTTCAATCTCAAACATTAGCTCAGGTGCCGCATTGACGATGACTGCGTTCTGAGTTTCATCAGCGATGATACTAAAGGGTCGACCACCGACACCTGTACTTGCACCACCTGAACTACTATTCGGTAAAGCTGCGGTACTTGTATTACCCACACTGTTACTACCAACACTACCGTTAGCACCGCTATTTAGCGTCGATCCTGTCGTGGCGGCATCGTTCAATGACGCAGATTCTAATGTTGACGAAGCGCCGGCGCTATTGATAGATTGGCTAGCAAGTAGGCCGCGAAGCATTTCTGCAATATGACCGGCGCTGGCATATTTTAAGCGGAAGACACGTAGACCACTCAAACGCCTTGTAGGGGTAGTATCCAACTGATTGACCATCTCTAGAACTTTAGCAATCATCTCAGGACTGCCTTTAACCAGCAGTCTATCGCTAGCCGTGTCAGCGATGACCTTAAGCTGATTGTTGCCGCCTTGGGCTTGCCCGCTACCAGCGCTCGCAACCAGTGCGCTAATCAACTCCATCATACGCTCGGCATCGACATGACGTAGTGGAATCACTTGCAAACTGTCATTCACATTGCTGTCTAAATCACGGATGAGCGCTGTCAATTGGTTTAGACTATCAGCACGATCAGACAATACTAAGGCATTGACGCCAGGTACAGCAGCCGCATGTGCGGATTGTGGCATCAGCGGTCGGATAACTCCTAACACTTCTGCCGCTTGGGTATTGGTCAAATAAATCACGCGCGTTGCTAAGGCTTCACCGACACTATTACCGCGTAAATCCACAGCGACACCGGTTTGTTTGGCGACATTATCTGGTACCAGTTTAATCGTTGTTCCTGAATCGATAGCGGCAATACCATTGACCTGCATCACACTCAAAAATAGCTGATAAATCTCATCACGCGACAATGGTTTATTAGAAATAACCGTCACATTACCGTTGATGCGCGGATCAAGAACGAAGTTTTGATTGGTAATGGTCGCCACTTCATTAATAAACGCTTTGATATCGGCATCTTGTAAATTGACCTTCCAGCTCTCAGCACTGACCAGTCCGGTACTAGCCGCCCATAGTGGCACTGCTAAACAAAGAGGACGACACAGTCGCATCAAGCGCTGCAAGATATAATGCAAAGGCGTGACTGAAAAATTATAAAGACTGACCATATTGATAATTACCTACAGTGATGGCGCTTGGTATGTACTGAGTTTAATGTGTACTGAATATTGTTGGTTATCATATTGCTAACGATAGCATTCATCAAATAACCATGGAAAAGAATGCCTTTAAGCCACCCTATATTACCTAAAACTGCTGACGAATCGTAATCACTTGATCGCCACGTTGTACCTCTATCTGTGCCTCACCTGCTTGTTTGACTTGTTGCAATACATTAGCATCCTGTCCAGGATTACTACCAACACTTTGCCCATTTACCGTCAGCACCCGATCACCGGGTTCAAGTCCTAAGCGATTACGCAGATTGGCAGGCATGGCTGCCGTGACTTGATAGCTGTCGCCACCAGCCATAACGCCCATTCTACTCAAATAACTGGCAGGATTTTCTTGCAATTCAGTGACCGCCTCATCAATGGCAGATTGGGGAGCACTTTCGCCAGTCGCTTCGGTAGCTGGTTGACTATCGCTATTGGTTTGGTCAGGCAAAGGCGCCGTAGGTAACATGTTACCATCTTGCAAACGCTGATTACTGACGGCACCAGCCATCATAGCACTTTGGTCAAGTGGCATTGCTTCTGGCATTCTAATTACCGTTTCTTTATCAGTGGCATCGGCAATGATAACCTCATTCCAAGCGACAGCGACTAGCGTATAATCACTGTCTTTTAGAGTATCACCAATTCGGTAGTTTTTAACCTCACCATTGACGTCTAATAATGCTGAAGACAGACTCTCTGGTATGGCAAGTAAGACGCCTTTTAGCACAATATTAGGCGGCGGCTGTACCGCAGCAGCGATTGGGTCAGGATCGGCAAAAATAGCGAATAGACTGCTATAATCTGTGCTGGATGCGGCGTTATTCTGTAAAGGAACGAGCGGTAATGTCGGTGCTAAAGGGGGCGCGAGCAGCAACCATAGTAGCCGCGCGGCGGTCCAGCATAACCAAGCAATCGCCAATAACAGCAACCAAGTTGAAAATCGATTCAAAATATTAAGCACAGGTTTTAAACTTGTGGAGACAGTCATCATCTAGCGTGCCCCTAACCCATTCATCAGCGGCTGACGCACACTAACGACTGGCGTATCTTGCGGCGCTTGTCCTTTATATTCTGGCATATTTTCTAACAGACGCTGCGTCAAGCTCACATCTAGCATATTGTCGCCATCGATATATAAGTCGCCTAAACGCTTATCCTGATTGTTTACTAGATTAATATGCAGCAGCTTTTTATTATTCTTCTGCTCAGCACTTAGCTCGGCACGCATCGCTGGTATGGTGATATAAAAAACCTTACCGCCGCTAGGATAGCCTACTTCACCGCCAACCCATGTCAACTGTCCATCTGCTTGACTAAAACCAGATAGCTTTTTACCTGAGTCATTGTCTGCGGCACTTGAGTCAGACTGACGTTTTAACGATACGTTGTTGACCTGAATCGGTGTATTCGGCAATTGCCAATCAACCACACTGGCCAAAGTCTCAGGCGCAATCTTACCACTCATGTCATTCACCTCCCATGAGCTTAGGCCTACTTTTACTTGGCCGTTGAGGCGCGTTTGCTCGGAATTGATACTGACATCTGCACCAAGCTTGCCTAATAACAAATACCATGGCTGCCAAGACCATTCAGCGGCACCTGTCAACGGTGTCGATGGTAAAGGCATTTGCCAAATCGCTGAACCTTGCCACAAATTCCCTGACACGTGCTGGACATAAGGCGATTCTGGTGCATATTTTTCAAGTAACCACGCCGCTGGCATTTGCAAGACGGCAAATAGCGCAAATAATAGAAGCCCAATCAGCCACCACAGCTTACGGGGACGCTTATGAGACGACGCAGATACTTGGGGCACGGTTGCATAACTCTTATATAAGACAAAAACGTCATTATCATAGCAAACAATAGCATACAGATGACAGAAAAAAAGCCAGTATCTTTTCGCCAAAATACTGGCAATAAAGATAATGGCTTCGCTTTACTTATAAGCTTTCGATCCAATCATGATTAAACGCACTGATTATAAAGCTTAATCCTATCGATAAGTCAGGCAACGTAGTCAGAGCATTAGTTACGTTGCCAAATCAGACTTATGTTATTAGATAAAAAAATTAGATAGCAAAATCTTCGAGTTTACGACCTGCGCCTAACGCGTCTACCAACCATGTTGGTTTACGACCACGGCCAGTCCAAGTTTCTTCGTTATTATCGGTGTTACGATACTTAATGCTACGCTTTTTTTCTAGTTTCTCGCCCGCTTGTAAAATCTCTTCAATACTGGCAGCGCTTTCTTCCGCAATTTTCTCAAACTGCGTATAAGCATCATACAAACGCTGGTGTTGCTTTTGCGCAATAAGTTGCTGCGCATTTTCAGTAATGGCGCGTAACTCATCAACATTTAAATCATTTAAATCAATAACATTATTTTTATTCATAGTATTTTCCATATTAAAATAAGGGATATAAAGTAAATAGAATCTCTATTAATAGCTGATTACTAAAAACTGAGTGTTTCTCAAATAACTAATCTTGTGAACGTTAATAATCAATTGATTGGTTAATGATTAATCTTCTATTAACATTTAAAACCGCAAGTAGCGACAATATAAACAAAAATATTATCTATAACAATGACTAATTACTGTTAACGATGACTGGCTGGTGTTTCTATCCACAATAATAGGTAAGAGAATTAAATAAACAAACAACTATTTTTATAGCTTATTATAAATCAAATCACATATGTGATAATGCCTTAAAATAAAAATAGCTATCTTTACTATATAACAAGTATTCAAAATACAGCATTTAGACATCTTTCTTTGTATACGTTTTACGTCATTTCATTAATATAAATAAAGGAAAACCCGCTAGTAGCGGGTTTTCAAGAACATATACTTTACACTTCCTTTCTTATATGATTTAAAACGGGATATCATCATCTACAGGACCGTCAGGCATGGCGGTAGGCTTAGACTGCGCCGGTGCTTGAGTCGGTTTATTAAATTGGTTCTGCTGAGCGGGCGCATTCTGATTATTAAAGCTGTTTTGATTGCTACCTTGTGACATACCTTGAGCTGCACCACCTTGGTTATAACCGCCTTGTTGAGCTGGCTGATTGTTTGCTGGTTGACCATAACTGTTCTGGCCACCTTGACCTTGGTTTTGACCACCGAACCCACCGCCCTGATTGCCATAGCTACCTTGACCTTGGTTCTGACCGCCACCAAATCCGCCACCATCATTACTACCGCCAGTCGCACCGTCTAGCATTTGCATTTGTTCAGCGCGAATCTCAGTGATATAACGGTCTTGTCCATTTGGATCCTGATATTTACGAGTACGCAAGCTACCTTCGATATAAACTTTACTGCCTTTACGAAGATACTGCGCGGCGATTTCGCCTAAACGATTGAACAATGAAATACGATGCCATTCAGTTGCTTCTCTTTTTTCACCGCTCTGCTTGTCTGTCCACTGCTCAGAAGTGGCGACCGAAATATTGGTTACGCCACCGCCATTGTTGAATTGACGTGCCTCAGGGTCTGCACCGAGGTTACCGATGATGATAACTTTATTTACACCGCGCATAATACCGTCCTTTTACTTATGAATAATGTGATTACCAGCTTTAATCGAGTATTTAATATAAACCATTAATTCTAGCAGTAATATGGTTTTACTTTAACCATTTTTCTGTTAAATATCTAGAGGGCTTTGGGCTAAATGCGACAGCTCCTGTCGCGAAGTATCTGTGAGCTGTGTCTTGTCCAATTTTAAATAAGCCACTTGCTCTTTTGCCATGACCACCAACTCATCAACACCATCGACTGCTAGCATTTGCCGTGACCAATCTTGAATATTGATATTCTTAGGTATGGTAACAGTGGTACTTGCTAAATACGGTGGATCGGCAATAGGAATAATAATGAGTAACGCTACACCCATGATGGCAGCCAATATTCCCCAGGCCAAAAGATTGGGCTGACTTAATAATAATCCGCCCATTGCCCCGCCGACAAAAGCACCAAAGAACTGGCTGGAGGAATTCAATCCCATCGCCGTGGCTTTATTGGCGACTGGGGCGCGCTTAGATATCCACGAAGGAATCGTTGCCTCAAGCAAATTAAAGCCCATAAAATATAATAATAAGCCTAATATAATACCGACACCGACCTGACTACCTAATGCAAGTAGCGCCAAGGATACGGTCATTAACACAATTGCTCCCAAAAATACTTGGCGCATTTTACGTTTCTTTTCTGCGATGATAATAAATGGTATTGCGACGGCAAAGCCAATAAACAATAAAGGCAAATACACCAACCCTTGCTGGCGTACCGACAGACCCATTACCTCACTAAGCTGGTGCGGCAAAATGACAAAAATGGCGGTCATGGTCAGATGTAGGGCAAAAATACCAATGTGCAAACGGTTTAAATCACCGATTTTTAGGACTGTTGCTAACTGTTGACCAATCGATTTATTGTCTAAATTATGCTTAAGCACGCGCATGGGCGAAGGTACGACAAGCAGCAGTAGCATTGCCAACACTGCAAATCCGGCAGTCAACCAAAACAGTCCAGAAATACCAAGCGAGCCGACCAGTAAGGGACCAAAGGCAAAAGCGAGCATGATGGAGGTCGCAATGGTCAAACCCATCGTCGCCATCGCTTTGGTGCGCATTTCCTCACGAGTCACATCCGCTAGTAACGCCATCAATACCGCAGAGACCGCCCCACTACCTGCCAGCGCCCGACCAATAATCACCTCATAAATATCCGTTGCATTTGCTGCGATGATACCGCCGACGGCAAATAAGATAAGACCTAAAAATATAATAGGCTTACGCGGAAATTTATCCGCCGCCAAACTCATTGGAATTTGAAATATCGCCTGCCCTAGCCCATAAATACCGACCGCCAAACCAATCAGAAACGGTGTCGCATGCGCATAATTATTACCATACACAGAAAATACTGGCACAATCATAAACAAACCAATCATCCGCAAGGCAAAAATACCACCTACCCCGAGGATTGCCCGTTTTTCTACGCTATTCATACTTGCCTCACTGGTTCATCATTGCTGGTTCATCACGGCTGTACTCTGTTTTATCAAGGCGTTGACCACAAATTAAGCTCACTAGTATAAGACATTCGCCGTTTGCTTGCCGAGACTTTTACCCTGCTGCTTCACCATCATAGCGGACACTGACTCAAGCTATTCATTTTACGCGATAATTTTGTTACCAAGTGCGTTTCATGCGTTATAGCACCTTGAATAATGCAGCTATCATGACAATAAAGTAAGACGTTGGAAATGTTATTGTCCGAAAATATTGTATGAGAAATATTTTTATAAAAAGACGTTATTCGACTAAATCTATAACAAAATGCTCATAATTAGTTACCCTTTATTTAGATTACCTTTATTCATTTCAAGTGCTAAAGGCATAATATAAAAGAGAGAATTATTACTATCGCTTTGTGAAAACTGCACGTTTTTATAAAGCCATATTAATTTAAATAGTATTTCTAAACACATCCACGCTTTTGATTCATCATTGCTTTTAATTAAGCATTTAACTCAACTTTATTTAGCCCTTTAAATTTTAAACATTTTTTATATACCCTTTTATCAAATAGGAAATCTATCAACGATGGCACACGAGTATATTAAGGTTCGCGGCGCACGCACTCATAATCTAAAAAATATCGACTTAGACATTCCACGCGATAAATTTGTGGTGATTACTGGTTTATCAGGCTCTGGTAAATCGTCATTGGCATTCGATACCCTTTATGCCGAAGGGCAACGCCGTTATGTCGAGAGCTTATCGGCCTATGCGCGTCAGTTCCTCTCACAGATGGAAAAACCTGACGTCGATAGTATCGAAGGTTTATCGCCAGCGATTGCTATCGAGCAAAAATCCACCAACCATAACCCACGCTCAACGGTCGGTACGATTACCGAGATTTATGACTATTTGCGTCTGCTCTATGCGCGTATCGGTACGCCGTTTTGCCCAGAGCATGGCGAGCCCATGGTCGCGCAGTCAGTGACTGAAATGGTTGATCAAGTCATGGCATTGCCAGACGATACCAAGATTATGATACTAGCGCCCGTGATTCGTGAGCGTAAAGGTGAACATACGGTGCTGCTTGAGCAATTAATCGGTCAGGGCTTTGTACGTGTGCGCGTTGACGGTGATGTTTATGATACCGACGAGCTGCCGACATTGGATAAAAAGAAAAAGCATACCATTGAAGTGGTGGTCGATCGCTTTAAAGTCCGTGATGACTTGGGCAACCGTGTTGCTGAAAGTTTGGAAACTGCCCTACGTTTAGGTCAAGGACTAGTTACGCTGCACTTTATGGATGGCAATCCAAAAGAAGGCGGCGATGAAAACCAAGTGATGTCAGCTAAGCACTCATGCCCAGTTTGTGATCGCGCGGTCTCTGAGCTTGAGCCGCGTATGTTTAGTTTTAATAATCCATATGGCGCTTGCCCAAGTTGTGATGGTCTTGGTAAACGTCAGTATTTTTCTGCCGAAAAGCTGATTACCCATCATGAAAAATCGCTCAATCAAGGCGCGATTAATGGTTGGGATAAGCGTCATGCCTATTACTTTGGTTTGCTATCTACCGTTTGCAATCATTTTAAAATTGATATGGATGCACCATGGCAAGAGCTGCCGAAAGAACAGCAAGACCTCATTATGCAAGGCTCTGGTAAAGAAAAGCTGACTTTTAACTTTACTGATGAGCGCGGTCGTAAAACCAATAAGACTGTGCCATTTGAAGGCGTATTGCCTTATTTAGAACGCCGTTATGCAAAAACCCAAAGCAATCTTGTCCGTGATGAGCTGGCAAAATATCTAGCTGATACTACTTGTAACGTCTGTGATGGCGCGCGTCTTAACGAGATTTCACGTAATGTCCGTGTTGAGGATCACACCATCGCCGAAATCGTTAAACTGTCTATCGGTGACGCGGCTGACTATTATAAAACCCTGAAAATTGGCGGTCATAAAGGTGAAGTCGCTGAAAAAATCTTTAAAGAGATTAACGAGCGTCTAAACTTCCTCGTCAGTGTCGGGCTTGATTATCTATCCCTTGCCCGATCTGCTGAAACGCTATCAGGCGGTGAAGCGCAGCGTATTCGTTTAGCCAGCCAAATCGGTGCTGGTCTGATGGGCGTTATGTATGTACTCGATGAGCCGTCGATTGGTCTGCATCAGCGTGACAATGATCGCTTGCTAAAAACTCTAACGCGCTTGCGTGATTTGGGTAATACGGTACTGGTCGTTGAACATGATGAAGATGCCATTCGCCAAGCGGATCATGTCATCGATATCGGTGTAGGCGCAGGTGTTCACGGCGGCCATATTATCGCTCAAGGTACGGTCGATGACATCATGGCGAATAAAGAATCACTGACTGGACAATATATGTCTGGCAAGAAAAGAATCGAGATTCCAACCGTTCGTCATAAAGCCAAAACTATCGAGTTGGAAGTCAAAGGTAAAGCTAAGCCTAAACAAGTACCAATGACCATTGAGCTAAGAGGTGCTTCAGGCAATAACTTACATGACGTTGATTTGACCTTGCCAATAGGTATCATGACTTGTATTACTGGCGTCTCGGGTTCTGGTAAATCGACCCTGATTAATCGTACCTTAATGCCATTAGCCGCGACGCAGTTAAATAATGCCTCAACGCTGATTGCGGATAAGCATGACAGCATCAGTGGTCTTGAGCATTTGGACAAAATGGTCGATATCGATCAAAGCCCGATTGGTCGTACACCACGCTCAAACCCAGCGACTTATACTGGCGTCTTTACACCAGTACGAGAGATGTTCGCACAAACACAAGAAGCACGTGCTCGTGGCTATAAAGCGGGTCGCTTTAGCTTTAACGTCAAAGGTGGACGCTGTGAGATGTGTCAGGGCGATGGTCTCATCAAAGTCGAAATGCATTTCTTACCTGATATGTATGTGCCGTGTGATACCTGTGAAGGCAAACGCTATAACCGCGAGACCTTGGAGATTCACTATAAAGGTAAAAACATCGCCGACGTCCTAGATATGACCGTGGAAGATGCCACTGAGTTCTTCTCAGCCATTCCAGCGATTTATCGTCGTCTGCAAGCGTTGATGGATGTTGGGCTTAGCTATATCCGCTTGGGTCAATCTGCACCAACGCTATCAGGTGGTGAAGCACAACGTGTCAAACTGGCGCGTGAGCTTGCCAAGCGTGATACCGGACAGACGCTCTATATCTTAGATGAGCCAACCACTGGTTTGCATTTCCATGATATCGATAAGCTGCTGCATATCTTGCATACCCTACGCGATAAAGGTAATACCATCGTGGTCATTGAGCATAATCTGGATGTCATCAAAACCGCAGATTGGGTGATTGACCTTGGCCCTGAAGGCGGTAAAGGTGGTGGACTGATTATTGCGGAAGGTACGCCTGAGGAAGTGGCTGAAGTGAAAGGCTCGTATACGGGTGAGTTCTTGAAGCCGATGCTTAAGCAAGCGATGAAAGAAGTGAGTTAATTTTTTCGCGAGTTAATTATTGATGAAAGGCTACTCTTTAGGGGGTGGCCTTTTTTGTTGGGTTGAGTTTGGTTGTTGTAGCCAATCCCGCTTTTGTCATTATTTACTGTAGACGTAAGATGCACTTCATCCTTTAAGGGAGAAATGTTTTTTAATACTTGCTGTACGAGACGAACTCTATTCATTTAAATGATCACTTCCGATACGTGACCAAAAATTTAATTGATATTTGTTGACTTTCCTGCTTAACTAAGTCTAAGTTTAATTTCTTAATAATAAACCTTGTTTGCAAACAAGGTTTTAGAATAATAATTTTAGGACAGTATTATGGTAGCTTATATCACAGTGGGCGCAACCACCACTCATGGTGGCAAAGTCATCACTGGTTCACCATATACCACGCATAATGGTGTTCAAGTCTCGCGTAAAGGCGATAAGGTCATTTGTAAGAAGTGCAAAAAGCTCACTACTATTCTCACAGGTGATCCTACTTTTATTGTAGATGGTGCGCCTATTGCACGTGGTGGCGATGTCACCAGTTGCGGCGCTAAGCTAATAGCTATTCAGCATTCGTTCGCAGAGTCGGGCTTTGAGGTGTCTGGGGTTGAGCAACCTGAGCCTTTGGTATTTCCGAAGTCTGATCCAGATAGTTTGTTTGCTAGCTTGGCGGGTCCTGGAGATCAAATAGAGCACTATCAACCACAATCTATAAGACGCGATCTGACATCTGGCGAACTAACAATCGCTAAAAGTGTGTTTAAGGATGCTATTAATTTTGGGGGAAAAGGAGAAGGAAATGGAGTAGGTATCTATGACGGAAAATGGAAGCCTGTTCAACAGGACAATAGAGCTATGGCACCGAATGGAAATATATATTTTCCAGGAACTGCTTATAAGCAAGATTTTTCAAGTGCATCCGATGAAAATAGACGCACTTTCATACATGAAATGGTTCATGTCTGGCAGCACCAACACGGCAAAGCCGTTAAAACTCGCGGGCTTACTTTAGGAGTATTAGCTGCTGTAGGAGATCCTTATATCTATAAACTCTATATCTCAGGAGCCATAACTAATCGTAAAGACTTAAGTGACTACGGGTTAGAACAACAGGCTGCTATCGTTGGAGATTATTATGCAATACGTGAAAAACTTAATCTTCCACTTGACGCTACTAATAGTGCACCTCCTAGTTTACAAGACTATGAAGCAGTCATAGGAGATAACTTTAAAAAACCTAGCCCGAAAGTATGGTAGAAATAAGCAGTTTTTACTGTATTGAAACTTCTACCGATATCATCAAAAGGATTCTAAATGTTTATGAGTAATCTGTCGAAGCCATTTGTATCTTGTCTTGCATTACCGATCTGTTCGTTACTGATAGTAAGTATCTCTGGCTGTTTTAAAACTCCTCATCCTTCTTCTGCAATAGAAGGTGATATCGAAATATCAACCAATGATAAGGGTGATTTGTGTTTTGAACCCTTGTTTGCAACAACAGTATTACATGATCAGCCTATACAAATAAAATATATAAGAATGAGAAGATTAGAGATATATAATTACGATGTTCCTGACGATCAAAGTCGTACAATGCTAACTATAGCGCCTATAGATGAAGAATATTATATTATAGAAAAAGGACAAAAGATCTGTTTGGATACCGACAATCCAAACTTAAAACAAAGAATTTTTAGACCTTTTAAAACACAATCTGTAGTGGTTGCAATTGGAGGAATAGACGATAAAAAAGAAGAATACGTAGACTTTCATCGTGAGTTTGACTATCCTTATATTGCTGAGTGATTAGAAATCTTAAAACGCATTGTTTGTTCCTTAAGGTAACTCAACGAGTAAAATCCAACTGCACAATATCAATAAGACTATCTAGTTGAGTATCTTTCTTTAACACCAACCTACCTTATATTAATAATGGTTGACGCAAGATAAAATTCAAATCAGCCAATTTTCAATATTCCTTCGCAAAAAAAGGTAAGTCGTTTGACTTACCTTTTTTGTTAGTATTTACTGATTTAATAATATTTACTGAGTTATTTACGTTTAATTGTTCTAGTAGTTACTCCAGTAGTTGCGCTAGTAGGCGCTTTAGCAGCCGCTTTATAAACTGGCGTAACTTCAGGTAAGAGTGCCTGAATTTTAGCGATACGCTGCCCAGAGTTTGGATGCGTAGACATCAACGTGACTAGAGTATTGCTACGACCGTTTGCGGCCTCCATTTTTTGCCATACTGAAACTGCAGATTCTGGATTGTAGCCTGCCTGCGCCATTAAGCGTAGACCACCCGCATCGGCTTGTGATTCTTGACTACGAGAAAATGGCTTGTCAAGTCCGTAATCGCTAATTAAACTCATTGCCTCAGCATTTAACCCTGTTTTTTGCTGTATCGCAGCACCACCTAACTGAAGCGCTAAGCTTGTCAGAATTTTTTGCCCAGCATCTTTTTTACTGTGTTCAGATAACGCATGGGTCATTTCGTGTCCCATGATTGCAGCGATCTCTGCATCCGTTAACTTTAACTTTTCTACAATACCGGTGTAAAAAGCCATCTTACCACCAGGCATTGCCCAAGCATTTAATTCAGGTGAACGTATAACCGTGACCTGCCAATCAAAAGGGACGCCTGTTGTATTAGCGCTAACGGCGTAGGGCTTCATACGATTAAAGACTCTTTTAACTCGAATAGCGGTGGCAGAGGTATTATCTACTGCGCCTTGACTATTAGCGCTAGAAACCACTTGAGAGTAATTTTTAGCCGCATCGGTATTTAATGTAGCCGTATCGTACCCTGCCATATCGGCTACAGTAGTACAGCCCGCTAAAGTAGTAATCGTAGTAAGCAATAGAGCATTTTTTATTTTGTTAAAAGTGGTCATTAGACGTCCTAGTTGAGAGATACAATTAAATTAAATAGCTAAACTAAAGGTAATGCATTGATAAATTTAAAACTCTGCTACCAAAATTTACGTCATGAACTAGACTAATGGAGAGCAATATGTAATTGATAACGTAACTAATATGTAAACAAAATGTAAGTAATGTGTCTAAATTATCGGGAGAAAGATTATCACCATAGAAAACAAAAGTCTATTAAATATATAGTATATTGTTTGTTTGGAGTCGCAAGCTCCACCCAACCTACATTTGAAGCATCCAACTTTATTCTTTTAATTAGAGTCGCTACTCAGAGAGAATCCTGCAACAAATCTCCCCTAAATAAACTCTCTCTTAACACTCATCACCCGCGCATCTACTGTACGCTCTATTTTCTCCTCAACCTGACTGCATTGCGACTCGACCTCACGTTTGGACAGCCCGACGATCACAAACGTCCATTCACTGGCGTCATGCCGATCACGCTCGCCACTTTCACATACCGCGATACTTGGCGTATTGCTAAAGCGTGCATGCAAGCCGCCCATACGTTGGCGCTTTTCTTTTAACGAGCCACATCCGGGCAAGGAAAAAGTCAGAGTTAAGATGCCGATATGCATTTTATCCTCCTTATTAAAGTACCATGTTTACGTTATCTGGTTATTTACGTTTAATACACCGCTGCCAAAACCAAATAAACTGATGGTCTGGCTTCTAATTACCCAACACCCACTCATCATTGACCTGATAAACTTTAAAATTCGTTTTATTGGTACGACTAGTACCCGCAATCGTCTGCGTGATATCAGCGGTACACATATACGTATTATCGCCTTCAGTGGTATCACAATTTATATTCTCGACGCTTTCAAGCTTTGGCATCATGCCTTCCATCATGCCGCTCATGGCTTTTGCCATCTCATCATTCCCTGCATTCGCCATCGCATCATCCATCATGCTGTTGGCTTGCTCATATTGCGCTTCGATTAGCCCTTCAACCGTACTTTCAGAAGGCGCATTTGAGCAGGCGACAAATAGTGGGGTTAACAATGCTATCGCAGCCAATTTCTTTAAATGGTTCATATCACGCTCGCTGTATTTATAAAATTAATGTGGCTATTTTCTGTGTCTAGAAGGTTACTTGAACTATACAGAATTATTTCATTTAGCCCAACTGAATTCACGTTATTTGCTTAAGTTTATTTAATAACACTTATTATGATGTTCAAATAGCTTATGTTAAATAACGTTAGAGTATTTGAATTTGAGCTGATACAGACAGTGCCATCAAGATACTGCTATGATGCGATTAACGATGACCGTTGAGGGATAACTATGTGGCAGGTGTATTTTTTTATTTTACCGATTGGTCTAGGTATCATGACCTTGGCAGCAAGCTTGTTGTTTTTGTTCGCCTACCTGATGTCCAATGACAATGCCACGCGCTTGCCAGCGTTTAACTGGTTTAAGCGCTTAATCATTGTGGCATTTATCTTACTGAGTGTTGGTCTGTTTATGACTTTTGGACATTTTTGGGGTCAATAAAAGCAGACTTTATGTGTTAATAATTTTTTCTAACTCTAATAACTCTAAATCCTGACGTTTTGGCTCACCATTATTACCATCATTTGGAAATGGCATTTTATTACCGTTTAACTGATAGCCACGGCGCTGATAATACGCCAATAGCTCAGGACGATGGCTTAAAATAGACATAGTAAGACGCGCAGGTTTTTCATCAGTTGCTTCTATATCTGATTGCAGGTGGCGCTGGGCAAAAGTTTCTGCGGCCTGCAATATCTGGTGACCAACCCCATGTCCTTGCAGCTCTGGATGTACCGCAAACATACCGATATAAGCTTTTTTATGACAGCCGTTGTTATTTGTATCAGTATCAACTTTCATATCGACAGCGATACAGCCTAATAGCTCGCCCGTTTCTTCACCGTCGCGTTCGCCAGTGGTGGTTTTTGGGTAAACGAAAAGATAATGTGTTGGATTAGCGATGGTATTAGCCAGCTCATCTTGAGTGATACGAATACCACCAACCAAATCTGCTTCATTGGTCCAGCCTTCTGTCTGCCGGTAGCAGCGGTTTAATAATTGTTCAAGCGCATCAATATCGCTTGCTTCGGCTTGACGTAAAAATACAGCATTTTTCTTCATATTGTTGGTTGTCCTTTTCCTATAGACATAATATTAAGGCTGACCTAAATAAATAGCTCAGCTTTAATAATAATATTTATCTGCTTTCAGTACTAGCGCGATAATACCTGCGCTTGTTCGATAATATTAAATCCTGCGTTAATCTGTGCTCGTGTTGGCGCATGCCCACGGCGCAATAGTTCAGAGAATGCAACCAATGCTTTGTCGCGACCAAGCGAGCTTGCTGCACGGGCGCGCGTATCTTCACCCTCATCATCGAAGTAATATTCGATATAATCAAAGCTGTCTGGTGTACCAAGTAGAATGCCATAGTCTGGCGTCGCCGCGTGTCCGCTATAGCGTAGGCTTTTACCGTATTGCATCGTCCAAAAGAAAGGAATTCGCTCCTCCAAGGAATTCACTTGCTCATCATTCAATATCGCTGCTGCCGTTACTATGCCATGCTGCAAGGCGACACGCCAATGCTCGATACGCATCCGCCCCATTTGATTGGTCGCTTTGGCGATATCGCCAAGCGCATAGACACCATCGCGCAGTTGTAAATGTTCATCGACTTGTACGCCATCTGGATGATTTGTGTCATGCAATAACTCGATACGCGGTGCGACCCCTGTCCCCAAAATCACGATATCAGCGTCTATCTGCTCACCATTTGCTAATTTAACGCCACCAACTTGTGAGAAGCTCTCTTCACTATTGTCATTGCCGCTGTCATCAGTAGCTTTTTCGGTTGCTGTAATTTCAGCGACGCTGGCATTAAAGATAAACTTAACGCCGTTATCTTCATGCAACTTAATAAGCGCATTACTGACGGTTTCAGAAACAATATTACCCATCACGCGATGGTCTTGTCCGATGATAGTAATAGAAGCGGTCGTGCCTGCTTGCACTAATGCTGAAGCGACTTCCATACCGATAAAACCTGTACCAACAATGACCACACGCTGGTCATGACTGGCAGCTTTAATCAATTTGGCATCATCCATACTGCGTAAGGTGTAGACACCATCAAGCTTAACACCTTTAAAAGGCGGTATTTTTGGCTCAGCACCCGTTGCCACAACTAAGAAATCGGCTGTTTGTTTATCCCTATTACCATCTTTATCTTTAATGACAATCGTACGTTCATTGGGCAACACTTCACTAACGGTTTGGTTTAAGCGTAAGTCAATATCGCTTTTACTCGCCCAATCTGCGCCGCCAAGTAAGAGCTTTTCTTCAGGCATATTCCCTGCCAAAAACGCTTTAGACAATAAAGGACGATTATAAGGAGCTTTGTCATCAGCACTAATCAAGGTAATCTTGCCGCCGTAACCCGTATGACGTAGCTGATTGGCAGTCATAAATCCTGCACCGCCACCGCCTACAATAATGGTATGAGTGTCGGTCATTTTGTCGTTTTTGATACGTTTATCTATTTTAGCGGCAATATTAACGATCAAATTATCGCCATCATCCGTCAGCTCGTATTGGGTCAATCCTGTCATAGCAACTGGTTCTAATAGCGAGCCGTCGCTGCTATCAAAAGTACCGTGATGCCACGGGCAGATGACTCGATTGCCACAACGTAAACCATTACCCAAATCTGCCCCTGCGTGCGGGCATTTACCATCGAACGCATGAAATGTACTGTCGTCGCGGGTAATTAAAATGATACTATCATCATCCTGTTTATAGGACTTCATACCGCCATTTGGAATATCGTCTTTGCTAATGGTGACGGTGTTAATTGTTGTGTTGCTCATAAGTTTTCCTTAACGATTATGATTATTTCCTGATGAAAACGGGGTGATATGACTTTATCAAATCAGTCATATCTCATAAAAAATTCTATATTTAAAAAATCAGATTAATTGATAGTAGCAAGCCCACTCAGCCTGCGATGTTTCTTTGTATATTCGCTGCGTTGCAAAACGTAATTTCATGGCTTTTTATCTGGGCATTTGCTACTTCAAACCACCGCTTTTAAACAAAAAAAGACTCCCTTATGACTTCTCAATATGACAACTTAAACGTTACCACGACTTCTGAGTCTGCTTTGAAGAATGCTGCCTATGACAACGAAACACTTGCCAACGAGCAGCCCAATCTCTCAAGTATCGATATTATCGATATTATCGATATTATCGCAGCGGCTGATACTGCCAAATTACCGCAGCCTATACAACCACCTTTAAAGCGCGCAACTTATAAAGCCCAGACAACCGACTTTATCGTTAATGAGATATTGCCGCTCGACTTTACAGGCGAAGGTGAGCATTTATGGCTGCATATAGAAAAGTCAGGAATGAACACCGCTTATCTTGCCAAATTACTCTCTGAGTGGGCAGAAATACCATTACGCGATGTCGGTTATTCTGGGCTGAAAGACCGTCATGCATTAACGACACAATGGTTTAGCCTGCGGATACCAAAAAAGCAATTGCCAGAATCAGAATTTGCGCCAGTAGATATCGGCGTCGATGAATCAGTCACTATTCTCGCCCAGCAGTGGCACAATAAAAAGCTCAATCGCGGTACGCATCGCGCCAATCAATTTATCATTACCTTGCGTGATATCGAGTTTGCAAGTTTAGAAAGTGAAACACCTGAGCAGGATTTATCTGCTAAGCAAAGTGCCAAGAGCAGCATCGAACAATATTTAGCAAATATCAGTCACAGCGGCGTGCCCAATTATTTTGGTCCACAGCGTTTTGGACGTAACGGCAATAATATTAGAACCGCTTTGGCATTATTTGATCGTCCAGCACAGCAAAGTCGACCACAACCCAAAAAGAGCAAACGTAAAAGCGCACCGCGAGAGCAAAATACTATGGAGCTGTCTGCCGCACGTAGTTTGATATTCAATGAGATATTGGCAGCACGCGTACGTGATGGCAGTTGGGATACAGGACTGGCGGGTGAAGTGTTTAATCTCAACGGCTCAGGGTCGATATTTGCTAGTGAAGAATTAGACGACACTTTACAGGCGCGAGTTAAGACCGGCGACATTCATCCAACAGGTGTTTTGTGGGGCGTGGGTAATGATAAGGTCAGCGACATAGCGGCAGCAATTGAAACTGATATCGTAGATCAAAGCCCACTATTAACTCAGCTAGCGGCAGGTTTAGAGCAGCGCGATATTAAGGCGCAAAGACGAGCGCTGCGCTTACCTATTGAAGCATTGAGTTGGGAATGGCAGGATAAAGATGATGAACAAGCGCTAGTATTAAACTTTACTTTGACGACAGGTAGCTTTGCCACCAGCGTACTGGCAAGTTTGGTGCAAGAATTAAGTACACCGCCATTATCTATCTAGCAACTGATTGAATGCTCAAAATTCTCAAAAGGTTAGAGTGCTGAGTTGCTAGATGATGGCATAAAGCGAGGTAGCCTTACTACTTTCTGCAGCTAACATATCATTGGCACTGACAACTTGATTGCGACCACGATCCTTGGCCTCATATAAGGCTTTATCGGCAATACAGATTAAACGCTGGCAAATATCAATGGGCAATTGTGCCTTTGCGATTTCTGTGGCGACTCGTTTTCTTCTATGCGCAACTCTTTTTTGCGAGCTACTTTGCTTCGAGCTGGATTGCTTCGAGCTGGATTGCTTCGAACCATTGTCTTGCGAGTCTTTGATATTTGCGTTTTGTTTTTGTGAGCTTGTTAACGGCGGTGTGCTCTCTTTTAGCGCTACCGCTTTATACTCACTTTGGATTCGAGCGCGCTCATCGTGAGTCAAGGTATAAACCCCTAAACTGGCAGTGACGTTAAAATCTGCATTGTCATCACTACTGATGACATGCTGAGCAATGTCTCGACGCAGCTGCTCAGCAATGCTCATCGCCCTATCATGCTGAGTATCAGGCAGCACAATCAAAAATTCTTCTCCGCCATAGCGACTTACAATCGCATCTTCTGTTAACGACCTTGATAACGTTTGTGCAACTTCGGACAGCACTTGATCGCCAACATCATGACCATAATTGTCATTAATACTTTTAAACCAGTCTAAGTCTAATAAAATAACACTGAAATCCTGCTTATCTCCCATTGCCAAAAGCGCCTGCTGCATTTGCGTCAAGCCGTAGCGGCGACTTTTTAGCTGAGTCAACTCATCTTGATTGGCATACTGCATGATCTCAGCTTTACTATTATCTAATATCAATAACAGTGTGCGAAACATATAGATGATAAAAATCGCTTTTGGTAGCGCCATATAAATATGGGTGCTGCGCCAAAAGAACGCTGAGGAAAAGCGTAGTTGATTGAGGGTATCCCAGCTTAGTGTACCGTTTTTGAAAATAGAGGCGGAGATGGCATTTTCGATAGCTGTCGTTTCGCTATAGGTGAGATAGCTATAAGTATCTAAAGGAAAAGAGGTAATCGTCATGTGGCGCAGATTGGGTATGGTAAAGCCAAAATAGGGAATCAGAGTGACCAGAAAAATTAATACGATATGCCCTAAAAAGGCTTTCCATACATAGCGTCGCCGTATGAGCATCATTCCTAGCATTGCTCCACCGACTAGCGAGATCCCAGCGACCAAACTACTGTGCCCCATAACCAAAATGACCACAGCAATGTAAACGCTATAAAGCGCCACTAAAATGGCCTGCCACTTATGTAGTGAGCCATTGTCTTTTCTCATCGGTGATAAACGGCTGACCATCCATATAAAGAAGATACCCAGCAGGGTAACCCCAATCCACAAAGGGTAAAACAATTCCATATCTACGTAGGAACCATAAGTATCTTGGCGCCACCAGACAAATAAACACCAGAACCAATGTGATGTGATTTCCATCAAAACAAACAATGCCAGCAGTAATGCCCTATCAGCAGCTTGCCACTCAAAAATCACTCGAGAGAGTTTTCTGTAGCCTAGATGAGATATCGATAAAGCCATAATGGGCTACCGCAAATAATGAAAGTTATTGAGCTAAAACCAGAACAGTCAACCAAGCGTCATGACTTATATTAAATTTAAACTTACTCATTGAGTGTGGCAATTTTTATCTTATTTATCAATCCGTTTAAGTGATTTATGCGTCATCAAATGACACCCTGATTTAGCAAGCATTTAACCAACATTTTAATGAATACTGGCATTCATGCGAAGTTTGCGACTTAGCAATATTTAGTGATAAAAATTTTTAGGCTACGATAAGGCTGCAAAAGACTGCCAAATACCTTGCTGCTCAGGATGCAAGTTTGGCACATCGCCTATACGGCGCCATGGCATATTACTGCCATGGAAGTCGCTACCTATCGAGGTAACAAGATTGTGCTCAGCGATACTACGATCAACCATTCTACGAGTGCTTACAGGTTCACTATTGGCAGGTAGCTCACAGGCATCGCCGCCAAGCTGGGCAAATTCTTCGATAAGCTTACGGACTCGTGTCGCTGAAAGCTGATAGCGCGTGGGGTGTGCCAACACTGCCTTGCCGCCGCAAGCCTGAATCAGCTCAATACCGTGCTGCATCGTCAGCGCTTCAATGGCCACATAAGCGGGCTTATTGTCAGCCAGATATTTATCAAAGGCTTTTTGTACCGTCTTAACCTCACCGCGCTCAAATAAAACTTGTCCAATATGCGCACGCCCAACTGCTTGCGGATTGTTACCCGCTTTATAAAGAACGGCTTGCCACAGCTCATCATAATCAATGTTTAGCAACTCACTGAGTTTTTCAGTGATGCGTTGACCACGCGTAGCACGACTGTCTTGCAACTGTTGTAAGGTCGCATGCATTTTTTCGCGATCGGTAAAATCCAACCCAAGTACATGAATAATTTTATTAGTGGATTTATTTTTACCATAGCCGCCGCTAAGCGTGTGCTCACAGCTGATTTCAACACCATTAATTAATTGTATATTGCAAGCTTCAGCCGCCGCGCGTGCCTCATCGATACCCAATAAGGTATCATGATCGGTCAAAGCCAACACGTTAATTCCCGCACTATGGGCGCGTTGTACCACTTCTGCAGGCGCATAAGTACCGTCAGAACAGGTGCTGTGGCAATGTAAATCGATTTTCATAAAGCTGGCCTTAAGATTTTGAATGTATTGTCAATTAAATGTGTCTTCGATAATGAATATGGTAGCAGTAAAATGAAGTAAAAATGGCTAAGGCGTGCTATATCAGACGATTATCGTGTTGATTGCTTTTTTTTGGCGCAGTAGACGTGTAAACTACCCCATACGTTTTTGTTGGACACCCTATTTGCTATGAAAGCCTTATTAGACTTCATTCCCTTAATCGCATTTTTTATTGCCGCTCGTTACAATGGTATTTTAGCAGCAGCAGGCGCATTGCTCGTTGCCACTATCATCATCTATGCTATCCACTTTGTGCGTCAAAAAGGCAAGTTTGATAAACAACAATGGGTCGTTCTATTATTAACCATCGTCTTTTGCGGTGGCACACTGCTATTGCGTGACGACATCTACCTACGTTGGAAGTCACCGATTATTAACGGTATCTTTGCTATAACGCTTTTGGTGAGTGCTGCTATTAATAAGCCACTGATGCAATTGGCTATGAAAGATGTTTTTTCGCTGACGATGAGTGGCTGGAAGAAGTTAACCGTTGCTTGGGCATTGTTTTTTGCCTTTATGGGCGTGCTGCATTATATCACGGCATTTACGATGTCAGATGAAGCTTGGATTAACTTTAAAACCTATGGCTGGATTCCAATTATGCTGGTATTTGTGGTCGCCCAATTTTTAGTGTTAAAAAAGCACCTCAATCCCGCACTAACCGACAAAGCAGCTAAGTAAAAGACCATCAAATAGAAAGCCATCACATAATATTTATTACTTTATAATAAACAACCACTTATTTCTAAATTCCCATTGTGACAATGATTAATCATATAGTCTAATTAGGTAGAGTGATTAAAAGTATTGTTATTGATTATAGCGCTTTATTCTTACTATTAATTGAGGAAGCAATATGTCCTTATTTGCCATTATTGGTTACGATGTTGCGGGTAGCAGCGCCCAACGTCAGATGACGCGCGCTGAACATCTTGAACGCTTACAAGTATTGAGTCGTGAGCAGCGACTGATTATCGCCGGTCCAACGCCTATTGAGCACGGCAAAAGCGAGATGTCTGGCAGCCTTATTATTGCTGACTTTGACTCTCTTGAGGCGACTCAAGCTTGGGCAAGCGCTGATCCATACTTGCGTGACGGTGTATACAGTCATGTAGATATCAAGCCTTTTATTCAAGCATTACCAGCAGCTACTGACCGTTCGGCAAATAAGCCATCAGACAAGGTAGCAGCATCGTGATTCAGCAGTTATTTTCATTAAATAGTCATATCTATAAAACTGGCTTTACTAGCATTATATTACTCGCTGCCATATCGGTACAAGCTGCGCCAACGGTTACCACTGCCGATACAGCAGCAATGGCTATAACAGCGCCCAATGATGTTGCCCCAACAACGACTGCGACCACCACTACAAATACCGCGCCAGCGACGAATATTAACGATACCTTAAAGTTTAACGACACCTTGGCGGCACAGCTGCAACCATCCAATAAAGCACTATCGGCAGCCAACCAAGAATTGCTTAGCCGCAATGCCCAGCTGCAGCGCCAAGTCAACGATTTGCAGACTCAAGCAAACGTTTTGGTGTACGAGAGTAAAGGTCAAATATTTTTATATGGGGCATTTACCGTCTTGATTAGTTTATTAGTCGGTATTTTTATCTCATGGTTGGTCTTTGTGCGCCGTGAACGTTGGTAGTAAATCCTCTATAAATGCGATGCTCTATGTCTAAGTCTGCTATACCTAAGCCCTCATCTACCGCCACGCGTACGCCTCATAAAGCCACCAAACTCCTTAAGAACCCTGCACCCCCAAACGTTATTGTGCCTGCTCAGATTGAATGGCGAACGGATGATGCTGGTAACAAAGTGCCGGTATCAGGCGAATTTGGCGATGTCTATTTCTCGCATGCAGATGGTTTAGCAGAGTCACGTCATGTATTTTTGGCGCATAACCAATTGCCGGAGCGACTGGTAAATCTTGCACCGAAGCAATGCTTTACTGTCGCTGAATTGGGCTTTGGCACTGGATTGAATTTTTTGGCGACGTGGCAACTTTGGCGTCAACTTCGCGCTGATCAACCGCATTTAGCAACGGCACGCTTGCATTTTATTACTACCGAAAAATATCCCATATCACTGACAGACTTAACACAGATACTGGCACGATGGGCACAGCGCGCTCCTGAACTAACAGAATTAATTGAGCAGCTTTTAGCCAGCTACCCACCGCTTATTGCTGGCTGTCATCGGTTGAATTTCTTTGCGGACAATATAACCCTTGATATCTGGTTGGGTAACGCCGGTGACAGCTTAACAAGCTTAGGATTTGAGAGCGTCATTAGGCGCCCTTATATTGATGCATGGTTTTTAGATGGCTTTGCCCCTTCTTGTAATGAGACATTGTGGGCAGCAATTATATTTATGCAGATACAGCGCTTATCGCGCGCTGATACGACTGCCGCCACTTATAGCTGTGCCGGTATCGTCAAACGTGGACTACAAGCTCATGGCTTTGAGATTAAAAAAGTCAAAGGGTTTGGGCGCAAGCGCGAGATGCTCACCGCTGTCATGACTGAGCCCTTACCACTGGATGACCATCCCACCTTATATACCCATCCGAATCACACAGTCGTTATTGGTGCCGGTGTTGCAGGACTACTTACTGCTTGGACGCTGGCCAATCGCGGTATCAATGTCACTATTTTAGACAAAAGCGCACCTCTATCTGGGGCATCTGGTAATCCACGCGCCCTCCTCGCACCAAACATGACGCCTATTCATCACGTCTATGAGCACCTGCATTCTATTGGCTATTTATACAGCGTCAGATTATATCGTGACTTTAATAAGCAAGCCGCGATCCAAAATACGCCGTTGATACTTGAGCAGACCGGTACTCTAGATTTATTAGTAAAAACCAATATTGGTACTGAGCAGATTGCCGATTATCCAAATGCGATGGCAACTACGATTACTACTGAAAAAGCGCGGCGGTTAAGCGGCTTAAAAGCTAAAGACTTAGCAGACAATTTATATTTACCGCAATCTGGTTTGGTCAATCCACAAGCTTTAAGAACTGTCATCCTTGCGCATTCGAATATCAATTATCAGCAGTTTAGTGTTACCGATATTAAAGAAACAGAAGATAAAGTTGCGGTGAGTGGTAATAATAGTCAAAGCCCTATCACTATAATCGCTGACAATGTCGTGATTTGCGCAGCCTATGAAAGCCATCAACTAGATAAACGTATCGTGGAATGCCGTACCATCCGTGGGCAACTGTCTTGGTTCACGCCAACTGCTGAACAAATAGCCAAGCTGCCTAAATTACCGCTCAAATACAGTGGCTATTGCGCACCATTTATCGGACAAAGCGGTGATGCTGAGTTGAATAATATTATCGAAAATCAGCCGCAGTTTTTACTTGGTGCAAGCTTTGTCGATGGTGATGCCAATATCGATATTCGCAGTGAGGAAAACCAGCAGAATTACGATAAATTGATTGAAGATATGCCTGAATTGGCTGATGTTTTAATTACTGACCCTAGCTTATGGCAAGCGCGTGCCGGCGTTCGCACCCAAACGCTAGATTATCATCCACTGGTCGGTCTACTCGCACAGAGCAAGCGCCTATGGACACTGTCAGCGATGGGTGCAAAAGGTTATGCGTTAGCGCCGATATGTGCTGAAGCGCTAGCAGATATGATGTTAGGCTGTTTTACGCCGTTATCCAGCGTTATGTTGACGCGGCTGTCACCCAATCGGGCGCGGCTGCATAAAGCGCGTAATAAAGTGAGTAAATTATCGAGCTAACCTTTCAAACGGTATTTTAATTCGCGGTATCGTCATGACTCTCTATACGAGATTTAACCGCACCAAATAATGATTTGCCTGAGTCTGATTTTTGAGTGGGTATTCTTGTCACACCCTCATTATTTATACTCGTCGTTGGCGCAATTAAAGTTTGGATTTGCGCTTCATCGCGGGTGTTTTTTTGAATGGTCACCGCAGCAAACAGACTCATGGTAAATGCCATCATATAAAAGCCTTTTTCGCTGAGGTTTAAACTCCCCGCATTCATCAAACCAATAGCAATAAGCACAACAGACAATCCTAAAGCCGCCCAACTAATCAAGTAATACATATTCGTCGTTGGTATACCTTCACTACGATCACGCAGGGTTTTCTGCAAACTAATCGCTGAATAAAGACCGAGCGCCAACACCGCGATATAATAGCCTTTCTCATTCAACAACATACTTTTTGCATTCCATAATCCAAACAAATATGCCAGTACACCAACCAACATGACGGCCCAAGAAGTCCCGACATAAGCGGTCGTTGGTTTATAAGCGGCTAGCTGACTCTTAGTAATCGTGTCATTATTCATCATCGTCCTTAATTAGAAATAAGCAAATACTTGATAGTCATATAAACTTTTATCGACCTCTGTTTTGCCTTAACATAACACAAGCATGTTATATTGTAATCTAAAATTATTTTTAAAATAAATAGCAGTCTTAATGACAGAGTCCTAACATGTCTTTTTTTACCTTACTCATTCTACTTAGCCTTATTATTATCGTACCCATCGTTTTTGTGATGAGAGAAAAATCTAAGCGCACGCAAACGGCCTCTATACAACGTCATCAAGAGTATTTAGCATCTGCAAGTCACCTTGCCGCCCAATCTCAAGCGAATATGGCATCAAGAGAAAAGGTAAATAATGAACAAAGTAATGAGCTTACTGTCATTAATTTTTCAGCGCAGCATCCCTTTATTAGACTACTTTATAACGAGCAAGTGCCTAAAACGTTTCGAGCGACTATGGATGATATTGGGCAGCAATATGAGTCTACTCATCACGATCAAATCACTGAATCACAATTATTTACCCTCAATAAACTCATCAGCACACGTGTTCCAGAGCTGATTACTGACTATCTTAGCCTCGATCAAAATTATGCAAAAACCGTTATTATTGATAACGATAAACAAAATACCAGCTATGACATGGTGCTAGGTCAACTAAACTTGATTTTAGATTTCTCGCAAAAGCTTAATACCCAAAGCCAAAGTGGTGTCGTTGATAAATTACTTGCCAGCCGCCGATATTTAGATGATGTTTATAAAGAAAGTGGCATGGCAGCCGATAATCTAAAGTTAAAGTAAATAATACATGCGAACAACGAGTAAAAAATTGATGGTAATAGCAAATAACTGTGAAAGACTATATTTACTATAGGCATGACTGTAATTAGTGATTCTTAGTAAGAGATAGTTATACGTGGTTCACTATGTTTAAATAAAACCCTATTAATGGATAGCCATCTTATTATGAAAAACCTTCCCGCTACCTTTGCCAAACCAAAGCGCGACTTTGAATCTGTTTCTGCCATTCTTGTGAGTATATTACTACTGAGTGCTTGCCAAAAAGCACCAGAGCCTGAGACAGCTAGCGAGACCACCACTGAAGTGGCATCTCAAACGACACCCGTGACTTCTAACATCAATGCGCCTACAGTCACTAATGAAGAGGTAAATGCCGCTGAGCCTACTATTAACCCAGAGCAAGATATGAGCTTAGCTGAGCTAGAAAATGACCTTGATGCAACAGACTTGGCAGCAAATAACCCTGCTCCAGCGCCCAATCCAGAGCAAGCCATTAAAGGCGCCCAAATCACTGATGTCCGTTATAAAAGTGCAACAGGTGAATCTTTATCAGTCGTCTTTGAAACGTCGGCAGCAGGTATGCTCAACGCTGTTGTAACCTTGCCTAACAAACCCAAAATGACCTTGAGTGCGCCTGAAGGTCAAGGGAATAATCCCACTTATCGCTCAAGCGATGGCAGTATGCAGCTGGTCAGTCATGCTGGCGGTGGTACAATCGACTTTATTCAAAACAATAAAATGACAAGCTTTGATGCCATTAGTGCCGATGCAGAAGTGATTACTGAGTAAGCTTTATAAGCATAAAACCATGTGGTAAAGGTAGTAAAAAGATGACAATAAAAAAGGCAGCAAACGTTGATATCGTTGCCGCCTTTTTTGCTATTAATTTGACTTATTTTAATTTTATTTAACCAAAGCCTGTTGTTTTTCCAAACAAACTCACCAGCCAGCTTATTACTGTCCATAAACCCCAACCGATAATGATAATAACCATTAATCCCAATATATCAGGTATATGCAAATATAGCCAAGCGACGACTGGATTGCGCCAAAAGAAACCAAAGCGACTTTGTTGTTGCTTGTCTTCTAATGACTGATGTAAAAATGGTCGATCCATATGCATGGTTTCGGTGATGCCATACTCGTCTTTTAGATGTTCATGCACGATACCCAAGGTCTTACGACTGGGACGAATAAAGATATCGAGCAACGTTCCAATACCAGGTACGATCCCGACTACCATATCGATGAGCGCCAGTCTGACGGCTGGTGTCATTTTATGCGCCGGTACTCCCAGCTGACGACCCAATATGAACGCATAGCTGGTTAACGCCAATCCCGCCAAATCACCCGCCAGTGGAATGGTTGAAAGTGCGGCATCGGCACCCATGCCTTGTTTAGTAAAAGGAATGCGAACGAGAGAATCCATGGTATTGGCAAACTTTGCCAATTTACGCTCAGTCTCGATGACTTGCTCTCGGGTTAGCCCTTGCGCAGCCAATCTTGCCTGATAATCTACGACAGGCGCATTAGATGATTTACTCGCTTTTAATCTCGAAAATTTATTTAATTTATCCATTAAAAGTCGTCCAGATACAAGCGATGGCTATGAGAGCAAAGACATAACGTCCTACCCAGATATTGGCTAAAAACGCCTGAAAGCAGACCAAAGCATTACGGCTGGCACAAGCGCTATTTTGCTTGGCAAACATCATCGCGACTAAAGCCAGTCCAAATACGGGCGTAATGCCCAAGCTGGTCGGGGCAAAATAATGCCACATAACCGCGCCCATGATGAGTAGAAATAAAGTTTGTAGCACGGAAATAATAATTACATCATAGCGTCCAAATAATATCGCTGTTGATTTGACCCCTATCTTTAAATCATCTTCACGATCAGCCATGGCGTACTGGGTATCATAGGCGACTGTCCAACACATATATGCCAAGAATAATAGCCAGCACCAAATATCAGGTACGCCTTGAATCGCTACATAAGCCATCGGTATCGCCCAACCAAAAGCGGCGGCCAAAAATACTTGTGGCAAATGCGTATAGCGTTTCATAAACGGATAAATAAATGCCAATATAACGGCACCAAACGACCAGTAAAATACTTGAATGGGCAAAAAGAATAACAGACTGCCACTTAATAACACCAATACTAAAAAAGCCGCAATGGCTTCTTTACCCGATAAGCGTCCATCAGCAAGCGGTCGACCTTTAGTACGACTGACATGACCATCGACTTTACGATCAGCAAAGTCATTAATGGCACAGCCTGCCGCCCGCATCAATATCGCCCCAAGGGCAAATATCGCAAACACCTTAAGACTTGGCAGACCCGCCGTCTCACCCTGCTGCTGTGCCTGCCCCATTGCGGCTAATAATACGCCCCATAAAGTTGGCCAAAGCAGCAGTTCAATACCGACTGGTTTATCAAAGCGCGTCAGCTGGATGTAGGCTTGTAGTTTGTCGTTAAATGTCATGGCGTTTTAATTATCATAGATAGAAAGTATTAAGTAATAATTTGGGTGCATAGCAATTTAGGTTATAGAACTTGGCGTACGCTGCTTTGATACTATCAATGCCACTAAACGTGTTGCCACATCTTATTTGCTTCAATAAGTGACAGCTCAGGATATTGTTTGCGTAAGGCTTTAATTGCAGCAACTTTCTCTTTTTGTGCGGCTTGCTGACGTAAAAACGCCAATTGCTCTTTAGGATTACTTAACTCTTTTAGACGTGCTTCAAGTCGCAAAATTCTGGTACGCAGCATAATATTAATTAGCAATAGCGCCGCACCCATCACCCAAACGATTAATACAGACATTCCCTGCTCCTAAATTTATAAGCTGTCTTATTTCATATCATTAAACAAAATAACCGTCAAATCGTACCGCTTCGTTATGCCAGCTCTCACTTGGCTGTTGATGAGCAAGTAACGGCGCAGATTGTGGACGCTTAACAATGACGCGGCCTTGTTTTTGACCATTTTGACTGACCACTGCTTGCGCAGATTGTAGCAATTGCCGTTCTTCGTCTAATGTTGGTGGGCTGGCCAATTGGTGCAATGCTTGCATATGCTTACCCACTTTAGCGCCTTTACCCGTTTTACTATCTTGGTAGCTATCCTCTGGAAACATAGGATCTAGATACACCATATCGACGATTTTACTATTATCAGCGACTGGTTCATTATTAACGCTTTGAAAATAACTAAGTGCATCCGTATTAATGATATGCAAACGTGACATCAATTTTTGCCAATTTGCTAACGTACTCATGCGCTGCTGCTCTGCTAACAGTAGCAGCGCCATTAAGGGCTGCTGCTCAAGCATTGTTACTTGTGCACCAGTACTGGCCAAGATTAAGCTATCATGACCAAAGCCAGCAGTGGCATCAATGACCTTGCTGTCCGCTGTGATTTTTGCCGCTTGCAATAATAATTCAGACTTGCGTCCCGCACTCACCACACGCCGCTGTAACTTATCCCATTCAGGTGCAACGCTTAAGCCATCACTCAGCCATGAGAGCTTATCTTTTTCATCTAATAATAAGATAGGTTGAGTGGCTGTATGGCATAATTGCTGGCGACGTTTTTGATTTAATTTCTCTGTCACCAGTTCAATATTTAAAATAATGGGTAGCGCATGCTCAGCTATCAACGCCTGTAAGCTCTCGACTTGATTTGCCTGCGTCTGACTAACATAAAGTAGTTGGCAGTTTATAGCAGCGGTCGGTACGTGCTTTACATTGGTCATGACTGCCATTCCTTTCTCATACTTACCACATCATGAATTGCTAACAAAAACCATTCCATTATAAAGTTTAGCCTGCCATTTGATAACCAAAACCCCAAGCGGCTATTAAGACCAACACACCAGTGATAATACGCAACCATGCAAACACCTTAAAGTCACGACGACTGACCCAAGCGACCAATAAGCGAATACAAAGTAAGGCAACGATAAATGACACGACGGTACCAATGCCTAGCACTAACCAATCTTCGCTACTGGTCAAAACGTCACGATGCTTAATAAAATCTAGTAGTGCCGCACCAATGATAACCGGAATACCCAAAAAGAAGGAAAACTCAGCGGAAGCTTTACGTGAGACCCCAAGCCATAGCGCACCGATAATAGTCGCTCCTGAACGCGAGGTACCAGGTATCAATGCCAAACATTGCAGCAAACCTATCATCAATGCCGTCTTTAGACTAACGTCTTCTGCTTCTTGCGCAATAATTGGCTTAGGACGATTTTCGACATAAAATATCAGCAGACCGCCGATAATTAGCATAATCGCAACGACAATAGGATTAAATAAATAAGCTTTAATCTCATCGGCAAAGGTAAAACCAACAATCATCACCGGAATAGTGGCAACAATTAAGCTTAATCCAAGCTGCCTTGGGTTACTCATGCCCTCTGCTTTACCCGTCAGCAAACCCATGAGTGCTTGCCATAGTCTGCCCCAGTAGTCATAAATGACCGCTAAAATAGCGCCAAACTGTACCACCACCACAAACAAATCGACTTTTTCTTTGGTCCAAAAGCCCATCAAATCGGCTGATAAAATTAAATATCCTGTGCTAGAGATAGGTAAAAACTCAGTGATACCTTCAACGATACCCATGATGACAGCTTGAATTAATAAGAGTATATCCACAATTATTTTCCTAAAAACAGACCTACAGACTGTCTTATATTATTGTTACTTTTATAATAGTTGATAGTTACGACATATTTAGTCATTATCAATAACTTCTATCTTAATAGAGCAAAACTACGCTTTCCCTTGCTCTTTGAGCGTTTTCCACGCTTGATTGCGCAGATACTGTGGTAGCGCATGCGCGGCATCTGTACCACCTAACGTCATAAACTGGGCGATGCCTAACTGCCCTATTACTACTGCATCAGGCCAAACCTCATCATGGCTTATTTGTTCATCATGCAGGCTCAATAAACCAGCACCATTGCCGACGATAGCAATGTTAAGCGCTGTTTGACTGTCATAATCTAGCAACTGCTCAGTGCTTTCACTGTTTTCGATATATATCGGCTGCATGATAGTATTTTCTAATTGATATTGCCCAAAATAAACCTGCTGCATACGCGCATCGAGGGCACTATATACGTGCGTCAAGCCGTACTTCTGGTGGGCAGATTGGGCAATCGCTTGCAAGCTTGAAACACCGACGCAAGGAATGCCATGCGCCACGGATAACGCCTGCACTACCGCTGTATTAATCCGAATACCACTAAATGCGCCGGGGCCACGATTAAATATTAATGCTTTTATATCAGCGAGGCGCAACTGAGCCTCAGATAAAGCGGCATCAATCATCGGTAGGATTTGCTGCGTCTGCTGACGCTTACCCGTTTCGGTATGACTCGATAGCACTTGACCACTGGTATCTAAAATCGCGATCGAGCACTGATCAAACACGGTATCCATTGCTAAAAACATCATAACCTCGGCTTATAGTCTTGGCGCTCTAAATTGGCTTGATAACTTAGTACGGTAAAAAGCACCAGCTTCATAAAACAGCGCCTATCATAGCATTTAGGGCAGACTAATTTTATTACTTTCTATATTTTTCATACTTTATCCATGAGAATATATCTAAATAGGATAGACATAAAAAACCTCAAAGCCCATTTAGCTTTGAGGTTTTCATGACAAAGGTTTTGCTAATAGCATTAACTACTATTAAAAACGTTTTTTAAAATTCTTTGGCGATTGATTTTGCAACTCTTGCATCTGTTTTTGCATCTCTTCGGTACTTGGCATGTTGTTTGGATCCAGTCCCATCTGTTTCGCCATTTGCTGCGGATTCACATCTTTAACGCCGCCTTGTTGACCACCACCGCCGAATAATGGACCACCGCCACCGCCTGCTCCAGCGCCGCCGCCCATCAATCCTTGCATCGATTTCATCATTTTACTGATGCCTTCAGGCTTTGAAATCATCTTCATCATTTTTGCCATTTGCTTGTGCTGCTTGAGCAAACGATTGACATCTTGAATCTCACGACCAGAGCCAGCAGCAATACGGCGCTTACGGCTCGGGTTAATCTTATCAGGATTTTTGCGCTCAAATGGTGTCATCGAATTAATCAACGCTTCCATCTCACGCACTTTTTCTTCAGGCTTAGCATCTTCGACGGCTTTTTGCATATCAGAGCCGCCCATACCTGGCATCTTATCTAAGAAGCCCGCCATGCCGCCCATACTTTTCATTTGCTGGAACTGGGTCAATAGATCCTCAAGGTCGAACTCGCCGCCCTTTTGCATCTTTTTCGCCATTTTTTCGGCTTTATCACGGTCAATCTTTTGCTCAACTTCTTCCACCAAACTCAGTACGTCACCCATACCAAGAATACGTTGGGCAATACGCTCAGGATGGAACAGCTCTAAGGCATCTAGTTTCTCACCGCGACCTAAGAATTTAATCGGCTTACCTGTGATAGCGCGTACAGAAAGCGCCGCACCACCGCGCGCATCACCGTCAGTCTTGGTTAAAATAACACCCGTTAATGGCAGCGCATCGTTAAAGGCTTTGGCAGTATTAGCCGCATCCTGACCAGTCATCGCATCGACAACAAACAGCGTCTCAGAAGGATTAACCGCAGCGGTCAGCGCTTTGATTTCATCCATCATGGTCTCATCAATAGCCAGACGACCCGCTGTATCAATAATCAAAATATCTTGATATTGAATTTTAGCCTCTTCAATAGCACGTAGCGCAATATCAATCGGGTTTTCGTCGCTACTTGAATTAACGAACTTGGCATTCACTTGCCCAGCGACTTGTTCAAGCTGCTGAATCGCTGCTGGACGATAGACGTCAGCAGATACCAGCATAACCTTCTTTTTATGGCGCTCTTGTAAAAACTTTGCCAGTTTACCAGCAGTGGTGGTTTTACCCGCACCTTGCAGACCTGCCAAGATATAAACCACTGGTGGCTTGCCAGTCATCTCTAACTGCTGATTGGCACTGCCCATCATTTCAGTCAGCTCATCATGGACGATCTTGACAAATGCCTGTCCTGGAGCCAACTCTTTAAGCACCTCAGCACCAAGCGCTTGCTCTTTGACACGCTTCACAAAATCGCGGGTGACAGGTAACGCCACATCGGCTTCTAGCAGCGCCATACGTACTTCGCGTAAAGTGTCTTTGATATTGTCTTCGGTCAATTGCCCTGTGCCTGCGATATTGCGCAGGCTCGATGATAAGCGTTCGGTTAAGGTATCAAACATAAATAACTCTCAGTTAAAATAATTCTCAGTTAAACCATTCAAATGGTCTATAAATAGTATTAGCGTATATTATAAAATATTGGGTCGCGCTTTTATAAAAGCAGTTATAAAAATCACTATAAAAAACAGCATATTATCAATACTATAGCATTAAGACGACTCAAAATTTATAGTCGGTCTACAAATAATGGTTTTGCCTATAATCGTTTTGCAATCAGGAATACGTAAGATGGTACTCAATTGACTGCCATTTTATGATAAATTGGATGATTGTTCTAATAATACCATTTTAGCATTAAATTGAGCGCTCATTTTTTAGCATTAAATTGAGCGCTCATTATGAGATGAGGTCTTTTATCTTGCAACTTGCATTCTTACTTGCTGGTGTGGCTTACCTCTTAGTCAGCATTCATATTGGTTGGGCGCTGATTCAAGATAAACCTATCCATAAAGGCACAAGCTTAAGCTTATTATTGGTGGGTATGTTGGCACATGCGACGCTACTCTACCCACATGTTGTCACTCTTTATGGGTTAAATTTTAACCTATTTAATATCATTAGCCTGATCAGTTTATTTTTCTTATTCTTTTATGTCATGTTCTGTTTGTACCGACCTATCGTGAGTCTTGGTATTTTAGCAGCACCGACCGCATTAGTAGGTATGATAATCGGCTATATTGGCCGCGCGCCTTATCGCCCGCTCACTGATATCAGTATGGGGCTTGAAGCTCATATATTACTATCACTTGCCGCCTATTGTGTGCTGCTGATGGCGGCGGTGCAAGCGCTATTTTTGCGTCTGCAAATACGTGAGCTTAAACACCAATCGATTCACCGTTTTTGGGTTAATAAACTACCGTCATTGCAAAGTATGGAAAGTCTATTATTTGATATGCTATTGGTAGGCTTTGTCCTGCTTAGCATCGCATTAGGGATTGGCTTTATTTACGTAGAAGATTTGATGGCGCAGCACATTGCCCACAAAACGGTGTTTAGCGTGTTGTCGTGGCTGTTATTTGGGGCGCTATTATTAGGCAATTGGCGTGCTGGATGGCGTGGCAAACGCGCTGCCAACATCACCATTTACGCTTTTATTTTATTAGCAATTGGCTTTGTCGGCAGTAAGTTTGTGTTAGAGATGGTGTTATAAACTCAGTTTTGCAACAGCAATATGATTAGAAAAACATGGCCGCCAGTATCATTAAATAATAATACTGGCGGCTTTTTTATTAAATCTCTTTTAACGATTTCTGCTCAATTTAAAACAGCTCTAATTAAAAGCTAATTAAAAACCACTGTTTTATTTCCCGCTACAATCACGCGATTTTGTACATGCCAATTTACGGCACGCGCTAATACATTACGCTCAATATCACGACCAATAGCACGCAGCTCCGTCACTCCTTGGCGATGAGTCACACGGTGCACATCTTGCTCAATAATAGGTCCTTGATCCAACTCGGCTGTGACATAATGGGCGGTCGCTCCAATCAGCTTTACCCCTTTATCATAAGCTTGGCGATACGGATCTGCACCAACAAACGCTGGCAAGAATGAATGATGAATATTGATAATCTGCATCGGCCAACGCTTGACAAAATCAGACGATAATATCTGCATATAACGCGCTAATACCAATAAATCATTGCCGGCCATCAATTGATGAATCTGCTCTTCTGCCTCTACCTTATTATCTTTGGTCACTGGTATATGATGAAAGGTGATGCCAAAATTCTCTACCGCTTGACGTAAGTCTTCATGATTACTGACGACAGAAGTAATCTCACAATCAAGCAGTCCGCGCTGATGTCGCCATAATAAGTCTAATAACGCATGGTCAAATTTGGATACTAAGATACCGACTTTGGTCTTAATGGCATTGTCGTGTAGGCGCCACTCCATATTATGGCGCTTAGCAACGGTATGGGCAAAACTGGCCTCAAAATTATCAATAATCTCACTCAATTCCGCTAAAACAAACTCTAAACGCATAAAGTATTGACCACCTTCATGAGCAGTTGAATACTGATCTAGAGTAATGATATTAGCGCCATAGCGATGAATAAATTCGGATACCGCCTGTACAATACCAGCTTGATCACGGCATTTAATCAATAGTGTTGCAGTATCAATAGCATTGATCATAGGTGGCACTTTAGACGCCTGTTGGAATAAAGTTTTCGGTGAAGCTATCGTTGCAGTGTCTGACATAGTTCGCCCAATCAAGAATAAAACTTGCTGCTAATGTTAGATACTATCAGCAGCAAAGGAAAGCGACTATTCTAATCGCTTTTGCAAAAATTTGCTGATTGAGTTGCTTGTATTTGGTTATTGAGATTATAAACACAAAAACCCCCAACGCACGGTTGGGGGCTTTATTAAAGCTAGTAAATAATAGTAATTAAATTTTATTTAAACATAATATTTTTAGAAAATTCAAAACCATTACGTCTAACATTGATTCTAGAGCCTTCGTCGAATGCTTGGTTAAAATCTACAACAAAGCTGTTATAAGCTATCGATGAACTATTTGAGTTTACGCCATCTATGGATACAAAATAACCTGGTTGGTTTGGCTGATAAGGTGAAAGAATGACTTGTGTTGTGTCATTTTGGGCATCAATTTTAACATTCATGGTACTTGTACATACCGCACCGCCATGACCAAATGGACTAGTATTATCAATCCAAGGTGTTTGTATACTTGTGTTATTAATAACCAAGTCACTCTCTGCTGAAGGCAGTGTATAGTTAATGCTTTGGGAGTTTTCACTACCATTTAAGAAAGTAGTAGCATCAAAACGTACTTTTACCCAGTTTGAATAATTCAGTGGATAACGAATTTCAAAGTCAGCACGACCTTTATCATCAGTCACAAAAGTGTAACCATCATCAGATAATGTACCGCCGATAATTGCTACCGGGTTTATAGCATCTAAGCTGTCGTTGCCATTTTTATCTTCATTTAAGATTGGATCTTTGTCTAAGGTGTAATTGTAATTACTATCCTCTGTTGGTTTCCAGCCTGACTGTAAAAATATAGGAGTCTTTTCAGATTTCGTTTGAGGCTCTGGTGTAGAGGTAGCACCTGATGCCGATACTTCATCAGCCGCTTGATAAGTTGTTGTACTATCTAGCAGGCATACTAAACCTTGCGCGTACTCAATAGCATAAGACTTGATTGATACTTCTTTATTAGGGACAGCACGTCCTGAACCATCCATCACTGAGATAGAACCACGTACTGTGTAATAAATATCATCAGAGGATAGTTTATTGGCAAAGGCTAAAGTAGTATAGACAGCTTCTTCAGATACTGTAATGTTAGTGGTTTTAGTACCGATATTTTCACTATCATTTAATAAACGTCCATTAATAACCACGCCGCCAATAGGTGAGCTAGCATTGGCGGTATAAACCACACGTGCCTCGCCTTTGCGGTCTGTTACCGCGGTTGCCGCTGATAGACGACCAGCAGATGAATCTACAGAACGACTAAATACCACGGTTTGACCTTCGACGGGTACATCATTTTTATCTTTAACAGTCGCTACTATCTCAGTGCTGCTACCTGGAGTGATAACGGATTTCACTGCTTGGAATAACATTTTCGCAGGAGTAGTAGCACGGAAACGTGTATCAGCTGTGGTTTGATATTTGAGTGCGCCACTACTACCATTGGCAAATATGCCAAGGACTTTAGCCTCAAGGGTTGCAGACCCTGAAAGCTTAGAAGTCAAAACAACAGGTATAGTAATAATATTACCAGTAATGTCACCTGCCGCAATCGGTCTGCTTGTAATTACATCGTTATTGCCAAAGGTACCAATGGTTGTCTGTACCTCAACAACCTTACCTTGAAGAGCAAGAGCAAGAGCCTCAGCTGCAGAGTCAGTACGGATTTGTACATTAATCGTTTGTGCTACATTGACGTCATATAAATTTTCAATATTACCAAAGCTAATACCAGCTTGTGATACTTGAACTAAGTTAATACTGTTGATGCTAGTCTGGGTATTTAGTGACTTCTCACCTATTGCTCTGGCATAAATGCGCAAATTACCGTTATCATCAAAGGTATTGGCAGTTTTGAGCGCTGCTTCATTAAGCTCAAAGCTTGCATTACCGTCTGCATCAGTCGTAGCAAACATAGGGGCACCAGAAGAGTCTTTTGGAAGAACAGACTGTCCATCGGCATTTACCAAGTCCATCTTGGTATTAGCAATAGCACGACCTGCGCCATCTATTAGCGTAGTGTTAATTGTAGTAACTTCAGCATCTTTAAGCTGAGTTTTTGAGGCATTGAGAGTCATTACTGTACCAGTAGCTGATAGACTCAATGATTTTTCTTCGCGGACATCCATGCTTACATTGCCGTTAGCATCGTAAACCGGTGTGACAATTTTTGCTGTAATCTTAACTTCATGATTAAGACGCGCATTAATACTATTTGCCCCTAGTAAAATACCAACGTCAACTTTACCTTCTGCATCCGTCGTGACTATACTTGGTGTTGTTAAGGCTGCACCGCTAGCTTCTAAACTATCTATGCTTAACTGTACAGGCACACCTACTAGAATACCCCCACTACTATCGGTAACACGGAAAGTAGCATTGGTTTGATCACCACCAGTGTTTAGAGTAGATTTGTCAGAAGATGCCAATATCTGATAACTATCAACAGTAGCTGTATCTACTGCGACAATATAGTTCTCTATTATATCAAAACCTTCAGCAGTTGTTGTGGTTGCTGTTAGCGGGATACCTGACTCTAAAAGAGCTAGATCAACACTTGCACCCGGCACAAATTTTAGATCAAAGGTAGCGACACCGTCACCATTCGTTTTAACTGTATTATTAGTAATGGTTATACCAGTTTTAATTGGATCATCAACATTTAAAAGAACATCGCGGTTGGCAATACTGCCTTTATCGTTAGTAACACGTACGAAAACTTTGAAAGTATCGCCTTTAGTGTTGATCACTTTATTCGCACCAATACTGATATCCTCTTTCGTACCACTTGCTGCTGGCTTAGAAGTGGTTACAGTACTGGTATTAGTTGCAATATTACCATTAGCATCAGCAGCTGTTAGCACAACTTTAAAGCTTGATCCAATGGCTGCTTTTTGCTCATCAGTGAGACCGGCTGGTACAGCAAGCGTGAAGCTCGCCTTACCTGAATTATCTGTAGTTTGCGTGCCACTAGTCACTAAGCTAACCCCTTGCGCCGCAATTGCAGCAGGAAGCGCTAAGTAAACTTGTTTACCCGCAATGACATTGTCTTTGCTATCTTGCGCTATCACTTCAATCTGAGTTTCTCCACCATTTAGATTAAGTGCTTTTGGTGGAATAGCAATAAGATCGATAGCTGCTTTTGTAGACTGTATATTAAACTGAATCTCTTGAGTTTTACGTGTCAAAGTTTCAGTAAATGTAGCGGTTAATCTCTTATTCTGTAGCTGGTCTTTTTGGTCTGCTGTTAAGTTATTTGGTACGGTGACCGTAAAGCTAGCAGCACCATTATCACCTGTGCTGACAATATTGATGTTTGAACCAAGCTTACCATTTACATTCAATAGTGCCGCTAATGCTTTGTCTTTAAACTCAAGCTCAATAGGCTGACCTGCAATCGCAAAGCTAGTATTTTGAGTGCTAAGCGCTGCTTGTATAATCGCAGTATCGCCTTCACCGTTTAAAGTATAAAAAGGACGGTTGTTGATAAGGTTAGGTGCATTGATGACCGTTAAATCAACAGCTGGCGTAATAATATTAACTTTTTGGGCTAGAGAATTATAAGTAGCGTCTTTTTCGACATAAGATAGCTGATACTTGATACCAACTTTCTTAAGCTCAGCACGTTGTACTGCTGTCAAACCTTCTGGTATGTTAACTATAAATGTTGTCTCACCACTAAAGTCTGTCGTCGCTGACTCTGCATTGACAGTGACACCATAATCAAGCGCTACCTTACCTAGTTGTATAGCAACTGGCTGCCCTTTAACTGGCGTTTGGTTTGCTTTAGTTAATAGCTTCATACTAACAGTACCTTTACCACCAAACTCACTAATAGAAGGCGTAAGGATGGAAGCAAATTCTAAACTAGTTGCTGGCTGCACTACTTCAACAACTGCATTTTCAATTTTCGCCTCTGTGCCATCATCATCTGTCAAGACAGCATTATATTTAATACCTGATGCAACTAATGCCGCACGTTCTTCCTTAGTTAGATCTTGGCTAAGATTTACTATAAATACGGCGTTTCCAGCTTCATTTGTTACCTTTTCATTGCCCTGAATGCTGACACCTGCCATATCTTTAATCACAAGCTTTACATTTTTCCCAGCTGCGACGCTACCGTTAGAAAGTTTAGCGGATACTTGGATAGTAAACTGTTTGTCTGTGACAGTGACCACTTTAGGTGAGCTGATCGAGGTTAGTTTGATATCACTCTTTTCTACAGCTGCAGTAATCCGTATAGAAGAACTACTGATGCTGCTACTTGCACCCGAAGATTCAACTGCGTTAGCTTTTAGAATAAAACCACCAGCCTCCTCAAGTTGTTTTTTCTTTGCAGTTGATAGTCCTGCAGGAATACTAACTTTATAGCTGACTACACCTTCACTATTAGTAGTTTGTGTCGCAGCACTATCTAAAGTAAGTAAGCTAGAGTCGACTAGAGATTTGGGGAGCATCGCTGTGACACTTTGATTAGCGATCACACCACCATTTTTATCGTTTACTCGGAAGCTAATGATAGTGCTGCCGCCTGAACTTGATAACTGAACTTTATCACTGGTACCAAAATTAATCTGATACTGCGCAGCTGGAATAATAACAGAGGCATTATAGTTACTGGTAACCACACCATCGTTATCGGTCAAGCTCGCTGTATAAGTAATACCTGACTTTACCAATGCTTCACGTTGAGCTTGGGTCAAATCTTGGCTTACATTTATAGTAAATGTCGCATTGCCTGACGCATCAGTCTTCTGTTCGTTATCTTTGACTGCAACGCCTGCTACATTATTGAGCTCTAGCTTGACAACTTTATCAGCTGCAGCACTACCGTCTTTGCGCTTACCCGATACTTTGATAGTGAACTGGCTTTTTAAGACATTCACTACTTCAGGATTGGCCTCTGCAGATAATACTGTCAAGCTTTTCTGAACCTTGTTGCTGATAGCGATAGGCGCACTATTGGTACTAGTACTAGCACCTGATGTTTCAATCAGCTTAGCGGTCAAGAAAAATCCACTGGCTTTTTCTAATGACGTTTTTTGGGCAGTCGTTAATCCACTAGGAATGCGAACGGTATAGCTCACGATACCTAGGTTATCCGTTGTCTGAGTAGCAGCACTATCTAAGGTCAATAACCCAGCACTAACCAAAGCTGCTGGAAGATTGACTGTCACTTTTTGATTGCCTATAACGCCGCCATCTTTGTCATTGACTCTGAAGCTAACAACAGTGCTACCACCTGAGCTTGATAGCTGCGCATTGCTGCTACTACCAAAATTAATTTTGTACTCGGCGTTAGGCACAGCTGCTTTAACAGTGTAATTTTCAGTGGCAACACCATCGTCATCTGTCATTGTTGCCGTATAAGCAACTCCTATTTTTTCAAGTGCTTTACGCTGCTCTAAAGTTAAGCCTTTATCAATATTTACAGTGAATGTTGCATTACCAGCACTGTTCGTGATTTGCTCACCACCTTCAATACTAATGCCTTTGATATTATTGATTGCAAGCTTTACAGACTTACTTGCAGCAGCACTACCATTCGGGCGCTTAGCAGATACTTGAATCGTAAACTGATCTTTTAAGAGGTTTACAATACTAGGAGTAGTCGTTGACGTCAGGATAGTTTTACTTTTACTAGGATCAGCAGTCACTACAATACGATTACTGTCTATATTGATACTTGCACCTGACGACTCAACCAAACGAGCATTCAGTTTAAATCCAGCAGCCTTCTCAAGTTCTGCCCTTTGGGTAACAGATAGCCCTGCAGGGATACGAACTGTATAACTGACACTACCTTGAGCGTCAGTTACTTGACTCGCTGCACTTTCAAGCGTGATTAGACCTTTTTGAGTCAAATTACTAGGTAAGCTTGCTGTTACGGTTTGATTGGCAATGACGCCACCATTTTTGTCATTGACGCGAAAACTCAGAGTTGTGACACCACCCGTACTCAGTAGCTTATCAATGCTACTGTTTGCAAAGTTTAGCTTATACTCCGCTATTGGAATGATAACCGGTGCTTTATAGGTATTAGTAGTTACGCCATCTTCGTCTGTCAAAGTAACAGTATAAGGAATACCAGACTTCACCAAAGCTTGACGCTGTGTTTCTGTCAAATCTTGGCTTAAGTTAACCGTAAATACTGCGTTACCAGATTCATCTGTCGTTTGTTCGCTACCCTGAATACTAATACCTGCAACATTACTAATGGTCAATTTTACTTTTTTTGCAGCTGCGGCACTACCGTCTGGACGCTTGCCAGCTACTTGAATTTGAAATTGATTTTTTAATACATTAACTGCACTAGGAACATTTTTTACACTTAAAATGGTTTCACTTTCCGCAGTCACTTGAATTCGCTCACTAGCAATACTGCTAGTGGCTCCTGATGTCTCTGTTACTTTAGCGGTTAAAACAAAACCTCCAATTTTTTCAAGCTCCGCTCTATTAGCAGCATTTAACCCTACAGGCACCTTGACGTTATAGCTAACCATACCTTTACTGTCAGTTACTTGAGTAGCGGCACTATCTAAGCTCAACAATCCTTTATTGATCAAATCAATCGGTAAGTTAGCGGTTACGGTTTGATTAGCAATAGCACCACCAGCTTTATCATTAACGCGGAAGCTAATAGTAACTTCGCTGCCGAAACTAGATATTCTACTTTTATTTTTTGTCGCAAATTTTATTTGATACTGAGACTCAGGAATATATGCTTCGTTGACATACGTTTGGGTAGTTACTGAACGGTTAGGCTCTGATAAAACCACGGTATAGCTCACGCCTTTTTCCACGATCGCTTTACGCTGATCTGCAGTAAGTGTTGGTGCTACTATTAGATTTACGGTGGCTTTGCCACTAGCGTCAAAGGTCAGAGCTTCGGTGCTTAGCTTAACTCCGGGAATGGCATTATTGAACTTAATAGTACCTTTTGCACCATTGATACTGGTAGATACATTGGCGTTTATAGCACTCGCATTAATGATAAGTGTTTGACTATCACCATATGCATTAATCTTATTTGAGTTGCCAGAGATGGCAAGCTGATAATCTGATATTGGTATTGCTACTGGCAGCGTTCCTTCTTTTTTCTTACTTGCACCATTTTTTTCTTTGATATTGATTGCGTAAGCAACGCCTTGTAATAGCTTATCACGCTCAGCTTTACTTAAGTTTTCATCAACTTTGACTTTAAAGACGGCGATACCGTTTATATCAGTCGTTTTATTGTTCCCTTCGACGATAGCGATGCCTTTGATATCGGCAAGACCCATACCAACTATGACATCTGCGGCGCGTGAGCCATCTGTATTCTTAATTATTACGTTAAACTTAGCCGTATCACCGTAGGGATTCAGCTTATTATTAGAGACAGAAGTGGTTTGCAGATTATTTTCTATGTTGAGCTTACTGATTTCAGTTTGTGCACCCTCTCCACTACCTTCTTTACTGACACGGACAGTAAGTACCTGCGTTATCTCTGCACCATTTGAGGATTGTTTTGCAGTTGCTTTTAATCCAAAGCCATTAAGTAATAAGTCCGCTTTTTGTTCGTCATTAAGTACTAAGGGGTTAAGCTTAAGCTCATAGGTCGCTTCACCTTTGTCATTAGTGCTCTGAACACTCGCACCTTGAATCGTAACACCAGTATTGTTAGAGTCATCAACATTCAAGCTCACCGATCTATTAATCGCTGCACCACCGGATGCCGTTACTGCTTTGACAGTAACATTAAATGTGACAGCCTCATCTGTGAGCTTGATGTTAGTTGGATCGGTATATAATTTTTGTAGGCTAAAATCTTCTACAGGGGTTTGTGTTCCACCATTATCACCACCGCCACCATTATTGCCTCCACCGCCACCAACCGGTGGAATAGGTGGCTTGACAGAGTCAACACCATCACCACCACAACCTGCTAACGCTAAGGCACAAGATAAAGAGGTAAGCTGAAACAACTTAAAAGCAGGTAATGAGGTGTATGACATTTTTGGAGCTCCGCAGCAGCAGTAATTTATCTGGTTAAATGTATGCAATTATTACGTAGCCTCATATCAGCTTGGTAAAGATACATATACTTACAATAATAGCAGTTATATTAACAGATTGTATTAAATTTATGACTGCAACTTTACTGACTTTTGTCATAACTTACAACTAAAAAGTGAATCCTTATTATTAAATAATCAATCACATACCGTGCTCAATTCAAGGTATAATAGTTACCGTTTAAACCAACAACTATCACAAAAATATTTGAGTATTCATTACTTTTATGGTATAAATGTCGGCTTTAAAATTTTCTGAATTGGTTTGCCTGTTATTTGCCTTTAATGACAGTAAATCAGCTCAACATTCATATAGTTTTGTTTGGTGCAAAGCTGCCGCTTGCTGTGTCCATGCCGCAAATACGTGCAACTTGCCCAGACTGGTATGAGAAAAACTCATACCTCATAGATTAGGAGTTCGCCATGTCTAGAGTTTGCCAAGTGACTGGAAAGCGCCCTATGGTGGGTAATAATGTTTCGCACGCAAACAACAAAACCCGTCGTCGCTTTCTACCAAACCTTCATAACCATCGTTTTTGGGTAGAGTCAGAAAATCGTTTTGTACGTCTACGTGTGTCTACCAAAGGTATGCGCATCATTGACAAACTGGGTATCGATAAAGTGCTAGTAGATTTACGCGCACAAGGTCAAAAAGTATAAGTGACTATTGGCAGTTTAATTAGGCTGCCTTTAAGTGATATATCTATGAAATTCATATTTATTTCGTAGATATATCACCACTTAATATTTTGGATCCATACCTATCGATTGAAGACCGCTCATTTACAGGAAAGCTATCATGAGAGATAAAATTAAATTAGTATCAACTGCTGGTACTGGGTATTACTATACCACTACCAAAAACAAGCGCACTATGCCTGGCAAAATGGAGATGAAGAAATTCGATCCAAAAATTCGCCAACATGTACTATTTAAAGAAGCAAAAATCAAATAATATCCATTTTTATAAATGGTTTTATTTGAACAAAAAAAAGGGTTTATCAATGGATAAACCCTTTTTTATTGCTGAGATTTTGACTCTCTACTATTTAGCTGTTTGCTACTAATTTATACAGCATTAACTATAATGCGTTGGCTCTTTATCATAAACATGGGCATGCCATTGGCTCATCTGCTTTTGCATGATTACTTGAATCGCCGCATGAATCATATGCTGACCAATCGCTTGGGTATCACTACCTAATATCTCTTTTAGCTTATCAGAAAAATCGATCGTCATCAGCGGCGCTTCATCTTGTTCAGCGTCACGTAATAGCAATTTGCCATCGTCTGCTTCTACCAGCTCAAGGGTTGTCTCTTTGGCAAATCCTGCGAACTGATCTGTACTGTCATTATCTACTTCTATCTCATTATCAATATCGTATGGCATTAATATTTTCCTTATTATCCCGTTTTATACCTGTAAAAAACGCGCTGATTTAACTTCCTAAAGCTACTGTCTTACAGTGATGCGGGCAAAACTATCTTACTCATACAATGGACGCTTTGAGCCTAGAATTCAAGGGCTGTCATACAAGTCTTTTGCACAAACAGGGTTTAACTGTTTCAATTTTATAGAAACCTATTACTAATTAGCGCCAGTAGCGCAGCTTTGCTAAGGTGAATAAGAACGCAACAAACATACCAAGGTAATAAACAAGCTTTAGCTCAAGAGTAGGGTCGCGATATTTGAATGGTAGCGCCACAGTGGCAGTAGCCGTTGGCAGTATCAATAACATCAACAGCCAGTTTTCAAATACGTGTAACCAGCCTTGCAGGTCATTACCATGTCGTAGCGACGACAGTCCTAACAGCAAACAGCCAATAATTAAGCTTGTGAATAAACCATTTGGTAAGTCTTTTGGATAAATGATATTGGCAATATTGGTCGGTACTATTCTCATATAAAATTCCAGTCACGCTTATAGAGCATGACTTAACGATTAAAAGGTATATCAAAAACGGCTTATAGAAAACATTGCAATACTATATTTATTAAGCACCTTTAGCTTTGCTGATAAAGGTTTAACTATAAGTACCCATCAACCATAGCATCGATATACAAGACGTTAAATAACCCAAGCTAATGGCATTCCAGCCTTCTATATGCATGCCTTTAATCTTGTTAAGTATGCGTGAACCCACCCAGAAAAACAGGGGAATACCAAGCATAAATGCGGGCACTATCACCACAGCGTGGCGTAATACCTCACCGGTATCATCACCTATCATCAAGCGAAAACCGTAGCCTGCTAGACTTAAAACAAGCGCAAACACTGCCAAGCCGATTGTAATACCTTTGGGTACTAAGCTAGGTGATTGCGGCACTTGCTTGGTTTCAGGTCGAATTTTAACGTTTTGGGTATTCATATTTCACCTTTACGTGATGTATCGTTATATATAATAAGTCAGACAACACATCTCAATATGATTGATTCATTATTCAATATAATGGTTATGAATTGCCATTTGCCAAGGCCAGCTCTTCGCGCATGGCATCGATAGCAGCCTTATAATCTTCTTGATTAAATATCGCGGAACCCGCAACAAACATATCAGCGCCTGCTTCCGCAATAGCTCGGATATTACTGGCTTTAATACCACCATCGACTTCTAATCTGATGTCACGGCCACTGGTAATGATGCGTTGACGGACTTGGCGAACTTTTTCTAGAGTACCTTCAATGAACGACTGACCACCGTAACCGGGATTGACGCTCATCAGTAAGATTTGATCTACTTTATCCATAACGTAGTCTAAATAATGTAATGGGGTCGCTGGGTTCAATACCAAGCCACATTCTGCACCGCCATCTTTAATCAGCTGCAAAGAGCGATCAATATGCGTGCTGGCTTCTGGATGGAAAGTGATGATACTCGCACCCGCCTCTAGGAACTGCTCAATCATACTATCGACAGGGCTAACCATAAGATGTACGTCAATTGGCGCATCAATCCCATAGTCACGCAGCGCTTTGCAAATCATACTACCAAACGTTAGGTTGGGTACATAATGATTATCCATCACATCAAAATGTATGACATCGGCACCTGACTCTAATACTCTGTCTACTTCTTCGCCCAGTTTGGCAAAGTCGGCAGATAAAATAGAAGGAGCGATTAGATATGGCTTAGAGGGACTGATCATGATTGAGCTACCTAATTGATGTTTATACATTGATAGTTATATAAAAGTTTAATAAAAAAAACTGCTGTCGGTGTTGGTAATCTCTACATATCTAACGTAACCATGCTAATCAAAAGTACTAAATAACTATAAATTAATAGAACTGAGCATTTAAATAACTAGCGCGGCTTATATTGAGTTTTACAGTAGGCGCGACCTACTTCAAAGCCTCGTTTTGCTTGGTGTTTGGTAGCACGATTGCTCACGCGCTGACGCCATAATCGAAAAGACGATGGTTTTAGTTCCTGACGCATGAGTTTAATGACACCAGCTTCATTAAGACCGTAGCTATGCTCTATCGCCCCAAACGGCGTTCTATCTTCCCACGCCATCTCTATTACTCGTGAAACTTGCGATTCATCAAGTACTCTATCGCCAGCTTCATTGACTGATTGGGCGATAAATTCATTTGAGTTAATAGGATTGGTTTGCTCGCCATTCAAATTGGCATTAGCATTAATATCAATATGGGTACGCTGCTTATTTTTTAAAGCCGCATCCATATCGGCTTGCATAGTCGCAAGCGCTAATTGAGCAGAATTAGAATCTGCTAGCTGAACGCCTGCTTTAAGGACTGTTAAATCCTGATAACTTGCCATAAGAACAACCTTGTAACTATAGAACAATATAGCGAAAAAATAATGCGACATCAAAACCTAGTTAAGCTGTGCCTTGCGCCAGTGATGTTCGATATGGTCGTTAATAACGCTCTGAATAAAGTAATAGCTATGGTCGTGACCTGCCTGATAACGTAAAGTTAAGGGCTGCTTGGCTTTTTCACAAGCCTGTTGTAATTTAGACGTTTGCAACTGACCTTCTGCTAAAAACTCATCAGCAGCACCTTGGTCGACCAAAATACTCGAATACTGCTGACCAACTTGTTCAATTACCTGTGAAGCATCTGCTTGCGACCACAAGGATGTGTCATCACCGAAATATTCTGCATAAGCTGCCTTACCCCATGCTGATTCACTGGCCGCGCACACTGGTGATAAAGCTGAAACGCTGACAAACTTACCTGGGAATTTAAAGCCCAATAATAAAGCCCCGTGACCGCCCATCGAGTGCCCTGTGATACCGATACTATGAATCGGAAACTCTGAGCGCAGCAAATCGTATAACTCATCGACGATGTAGCTTTGCATATTAAAGTTGTTGTCCCAAGGTGCTTGCGTCGCATCGACATAATAGCTTGCGCCTTGACCGACAAAATAGCGCTCGTCGTTTGGCACTTCATTGCTGTCCCTACTGTCAACGCCGCCACTACTTCTAGGAGACGTGTCAGGCGCAATAAATATCATGCCAAGCTCGCTACACTTTTGTTGAAAATGGGCTTTGTGGGTGACATTATCGGCATTACAAGTGAGACCTGATAAGTATAAAATCGCCGGACAACGTTGACCTGCTAGCGCTTCATCAGGCAGATAAATACTAAACGTCATCGCCGTTTTGGTAGACGTTGATTGATGGCTATAGTAATGCTGTTCACCATCAAAGCAGCGATTGACACTTTTTTGCGTAAGTTGTGTGCTAGCTGACAAACTGTGATTATAAGAATTATTCATGAGCAGTATCCTTTTTTATCCAAGGTAAAATAGCAATCGCTTATAAGAAGTACTTAGTTAAGAAATAGTACCATTTACAAAAATTTAAATAGTGCTTAAGATTTAGTCGTTAGTATTATCAACACTTACAGGTATACTTGGAACCGCATCAGGCACGATATTAATAGAGTTTGTCGCATTAGGATTATTAGTAATACTAGCGATCGGCGGTCGTGTTTTATCAAACAATACTTGTTCAAATGCCGGCAAGGCGGTTTCCATTAAACTACCGATAACCATTTGCGGCTCTGACGGCTCAAATCCCATGTAAAGCTCACGCTCTTGTACTCGATAAGCAGCATCTTTAAAGGCGGCAGAAAAACTGGTATTTTCACGTAGGCTTTCTGCAAAAAATGCCTGACCAAAATAGGTCATCTCTGCCGTATTGGTACAGCCAAACGACATCTTGTCAGCTGCCGAAGCGGTAATCACCACCGTCGTTGGCGACGCCAATTCATCGATAAATGAGCCTGAATAACAAGCTGATACCACGATGACCCGCCAGCGAATACCTGACGCATCCAAAGCCTCACGCAACCAAGTAGCATCCAAATTATCCATCGCAAGCGGTGGATTAGATAAATGGATAAAGTCTTGATCGCCGTGCGACGATAGCGTCATAAAGAGCACGTCTTCATCAGCATTCATCTGCTGACCAATTCTTTTTAAACCACGCAATATACTGGTCTTAGTCGCAATCGGCTCATCCAACCAAGTGTAAGTATTGTTAATTAATGCCAGCGAATGTCCGCTGGTACCAAAACGCACATCAAACAGCTCACGTACTTTATTAATCTCAGAGCGAAAGACGTTTTGATCGGAAAACCCCGCCACACCCATAAAGTACCAGTCGCTTTTACCCGCTACACTTGGGTCAAGACGCTCCAAAGCTTCCTGCAGTAGACGTGGCTGCGCGTACAATGCCGCTTCTTCCAATACTGGCTCTACAGGAATCTGCTTAAATATGGGTTGGTCAGCGACGTTACGCTGCCATATCGTCAACAATGCCACCGCCCCGATAATGACAATGACACGCTCCCACCAAGGTATACGCAAGCGACGAGAAAAAATCCACAATAAGGCTAAAGTTTGCCATAAAAACAGCACTAAAAATAAGATAGGTAAAAACGAATAGCTCCAATCAGGCAACCAACCATAACTACCTAAAAACTGCACCAAGCTTTGTAACAACGCTGATAACGTATCAGCCACCAACCACAGTAATACAGGCACGAAAACCAGCGCTTGATTACCAGCGCGCCGTGCCAAAATAATACCGCTTAATAATATAATCATCGGCCAAATTAGATAGCTGACCAATCCTTGCTCATTGAAAACACTGCCGTCTGGGGCGGCTAACCAAGAAAACAGCACGTTGCTACCAAGCGCCAACAGTGCAAATACCGCAAACTGGATAAAGGTTGGTTTTACCCAAGAAAACGCCCGCGTAGACCCTACTAGCATCCACAAGGTTGCAATAATATTGGCAGCGAAATTGAGCGAAAAGCGCTGAAGCGATACGGTTTTTAATGACGCAAGTGACAAAGACTTAGACCTCTAGCCAATCGAGAGAAATAAAACACATCAATGATAAATATTTTGATATCGATGCCATTTAACGTGTTTAATTTACATTTTTTGCACGGCATACGACTATCAGTTTTATATTTAATTCACTATGAAATGATTATAAGAGACGAATAGCGCACATCTATATTATTGACTAATAGTTTAGCTCGCTAATCTATCGCGATTGTAACGGATTGTCGGTCAAGAGCATAAGGCTGAATTGTAAAATTCGCTTAAAAAATTCATTAAAAAAGGAGGTCTTAGACTCAAGACCTCCTTTTATATCAAACACTAAACATTATCTCATCAATAGCTCATTGACGCGTTTGAGGTAAGCAGCTGGATCTTCTAATTGACCACCATCTGCTAGCAATGCTTGGTCAAAAATCACTTGCGCCAGCTTGTCAAAATCGACGTCAGACTGCTCGCTACTCTCAAGTTTTTTAATCAATGGATGATCAGGGTTAACTTCTAACGTTGGTTTGCTTTCTGGTACATCCTGCCCCATTTGCTTAAGCATTTGGATCATCTGTGGCGATAGCTCACCTTCACCAACGACCAAGCAAGCAGGACTGTCGACTAAACGCGTAGATACCTTCACGTCTTTGGCGCGCTCGCCTAATGCTGCTTTTAGCTTATCAACGACTGGCTTCATGGTTTCTTGAGCCTTTTCAGCTTCAGCCTTTTCAGCTTCATCCTGCAAGTCGCCTAAATCAACCGCGCCTTTTGCGATGTTTTGTAGCGGTGTCTCATCAAATGAAGTTAAGAAGTTCATTGCCCATTCATCGACACGACTGGTCATCAAAATAACTTCGATACCTTTTTTCTTAAACAACTCAAGTTGTGGGCTGTTTTTTGCTGCTGCTAAGTTATCAGCCGTTAAATAATAGATGGCTTTTTGCCCGTCTTTCATACGCGCCTTATAGTCTTCAAAGCTGGTGGTCTCACCATCTTGAGTGCTGGTCGCATAGCGGAGCAATTTGGCAATACGCTCTTGATTGCCCATGTCTTCGCCAACGCCTTCTTTGATAACATCACCAAACTCGGCGTAGAACTGGGCGAATTTTTCTTGCTTATCGCTGTCTTCACTATTCGCTAGGCTCGCCAACAAAGTCAAAATACGACGGGCGTTACCATCACGAATAGATTTTACGTCACGTGACTCTTGTAAAATTTCACGGCTGACGTTAAGTGGTAAATCGGCTGAATCAATCACCCCTTTGACGAAACGCAGGTACATCGGCAGTAATTGCTCAGCTTCGTCCATAATAAAGACGCGTTTGACGTATAACTTTAGCCCATGCTGCTGGTCACGAGTATATAAATCGACAGGTGCCTTTTTCGGGATATACAATAGCTGCGTATACTGTACGCGACCTTCAACACGGTTGTGCGTCCAAGTCAGCGGCGCATCCATATCATAAGTGATGTTTTTATAAAAATCGACATACTCATCGTCTTCAATCTCAGATGCTGAGCGTGTCCATAATGCACTGGCTTTATTAATGGTTTCCCATTCATCAGTCAGTACCATTTGTCCATTGGCAGGTGTGTCGCTGCCCCCTTCCGCTTCATCTTCTTGCCAGACTTCTTTACGCATCTGAATCGGTAAGCTGATATGGTCTGAGTATTTATTCACTAACTGCTTAATTTTGCCACGGTCTAAGTAGCTGTCTTCGCCTTCAGAATACTCTTCTTTTAAATGCAAAGTGATGGCAGTGCCGCGAGTAGCTTTAGTGATTGGCTCAACGGTAAAGCTACCGGTACCATCTGATACCCAACGTACGCCTTTATCCGCAGGCTCGCCTGCTTTGCGTGATTCAACGCTAATCGTATCGGCAACGATAAAGCCAGAATAGAAACCGACACCAAACTGGCCGATTAATTGACCTTCTTGCTTTTGTGATTCAGACAATTTATCTAAAAATGCTTTGGTACCTGACTTGGCAATCGTACCTAAGTTTTCGATGGCATCGGCTTCATTCATGCCAATACCATTATCAGTAAAGGTAATCGTCTTAGAGTCTTCATCGACGGCGATACGAATACGCAGCTCGCCATCATTTTCATAAAGACTGTCGTCATTGGTGGCTTCAAAGCGCAACTTATCACAGGCGTCAGAAGCATTAGAGACCAGCTCACGCACAAAGATATCAGCATTAGAATATAGCGAATGCGTTACTAAATGCAGCAGCTGCGCCACTTCCGCTTCAAACGTATGTTTTTTTAATTCTGGGTTTTTGCTATCAGCTTTCTGGTTATCAACTGGGGTCTGTTCACTCATAAAAAACTCCTTCAATTTATACTAAAAATTTATTATCAAATAGCCATAATCAAAATAAACTTGCTCAAATATATATTAGAGAAGCCAATCTTTGAATACCGCTAAGCTGGTTATACTAATAGGGGCGCGGAAGAGAATTTCAAGCTCAAAAACTTTATTCAATAAAAAACACCGCCCTAGTTTCCTAAGGCGGTGTCATTGTATAAGCCATTTACTTAGATAATAGTTACTAAATAAACGCTAGTAGTTATACCCAATAGCTATATTTAATAGCTGTATTTAATAGCTGTATTTAATCACTATGTTTAATAGCTATAAACAGCTAGGTAAATGACGAGCCGGATCTGAATCACGTGCTGCCATTGCATCTTCCACACTTAATCCTAATGCTTTGGCAACGCCTGCGCCATAAGCGGCATCACACCAATTACAGTTACGAATATGACGATACTGAATAAAGTCTGGTACACCCGCTAAATTATTGGCAGTATTATCAAACACCACTTGCTGCTGCTCAGCACTCATGAGATTAAACAATGCTCTAGGTTGGCTAAAGTAATCGCTATCGTCTTCACGGAAATCATAGTGTGCTGCATCACCGTTAATCTTCAATGGTGGCTCAGCATAGTCAGGCTGCTCTTGCCACTGGCTAAAGCTATTTGGCTCATAATGTGGTCGGCTACCGTAGTTGTCATCGACACGCCCTTGACCATCACGATGATTGCTCATCACAGGGCAACGTGGCTTATTCACCGGAATTTGCTGATGATTGACACCAACACGGTAACGTTGGGCATCGGCGTAGTTCACCAAGCGATTTTGTAGCATCTTATCTGGTGAGACGCTGATACCTGGCACCAAGTTACTAGGGGCAAATGCCGCTTGCTCAACATCGACAAAGTAATTATCCGAGTTTTTATTCAATTCAAACTCACCAACCTCGATCAATGGATAATCACCTTTTGGCCATACTTTGGTTAAATCAAACGGATGGTAAGGCACTTGATCGGCCTCAGCTTCAGGCATGATTTGCACATACATTTTCCACTTCGGAAAGTCGCCATTTTCAATGGCATCATACAAATCTTTTTGATGACTTTCACGGTCCGCACCAACGATATCTGCTGCTTCAGCATCGGTTAAGTTTTTGATACCTTGCTGAGTGCGGAAATGGAATTTCACCCAAAAACGCTCGTTGGCTGTATTCCAAAAACTATAAGTATGCGAACCAAAGCCGTGCATATTTCTATACGAAGCTGGAAGACCGCGATCACTCATCACAATAGTAACCTGATGCAAGGCTTCTGGCAGCAAGGTCCAAAAATCCCAGTTATTGGTCGCCGAGCGCATATTGGTACGCGGGTCACGTTTGACTGCTTTATTTAAATCCGGGAATTTGCGTGGGTCACGTAAAAAGAATACTGGTGTATTATTACCCACCATATCCCAGTTGCCCTCTTCGGTATAAAACTTTAGGGCAAAGCCGCGAATATCACGTTCGGCATCAGCGGCACCGCGCTCGCCTGCCACCGTACTAAAGCGCGCAAACATTTCCGTCTGTTTACCAACTTCACTGAAGATATTGGCACGGGTATATTTGGTAATGTCGTGGGTGACGGTAAACGTACCAAAGGCGCCAGAGCCTTTTGCATGCATACGGCGCTCTGGAATCACTTCACGGGCAAAGTTAGCTAGCTTTTCATTTAACCAGATATCTTGTGCCAATAGTGGACCACGCTTGCCTGCCGTGAGACTATTTTGGTTGTCCGCAACTGGTGCGCCATTACTCATGGTTAATTGAGTGGGTGCATATGGACATTTTTTATCGCTCATGTCTTTGCTCATAGTTATACTCCTTTGAAACATAAATGGATTAAAGTACAAAATCTATTCTGAATAGGCCTCTATCAATATGTCCAGAATAATAGTAAGTTTGTTCGAAAAATGACTATTTTTGTTCTTCGAAAAATGACTATTTTTGTTCATAGTAACCTGTAATTTCAATAATATTGCCTTGTTAGGTACTATTACAACCGATTACCATTGATTTGTATAATTAATTAATTACATGCTTTGGTTTTGTTTTTCAGAACTACTTATGTTGATTTTGAACTTACCAAAATGGCTTTAATTCCATAGCTTGAATTCACAGGGTAACTTCTAATAAGACAATAAAACCTGCCTACTAAATAATTCTCAGCATTAGCGTGGCATCGGACGAATCGTCAAAATCTGCTCACTGCGACCGAAAGGACCTTGTATGTCATGCAAAACTGCACTGGTGAGCCCTATCCCATCATCACCATACTGCTGCACGGCTTCAATGCCTAACCAGCGACCTTTTGGCGCGCGATGCATGTGGATTTGCAAATCCGTATTGGGGAACATCCATTCTAACGTAGACAACCCAAGTCCAAGCCGTGGCACGACGCCATTGGCGGTATCGACCATACCTAATAAATGTACCAAGTCATCAGTGGCTTTGCCCTCAACCATCTCAACATCGTTGGTTATCCATATCATGCCGCGACCGGGACGACGGTCTGGTTCGGCAACTAGGCGTACGCTTTCGATAAAACCACCTGGCCAGCCTTTCATATCATCCCAAACAGGCAAATCATCAGGTTTATGCATTGCCTTTTGGTCCTCAAGCCCTGCAATCTCGCTGGTATCTTGGGTCATTAATCGCCACGCCCGCGCAATGATAGCATCGCGGCCACGACTGCTCATCACTGCCTCGATAAGCTCAATGGTCTTGCCCGGACGGATACAACGCGTAGTAATAGTAAAGTCATCAAGCGGTATTAACCCTAAGATATCTAGGCTAATACGAGCGATACGCATATGAGCTTGTGGCGCAAAACTTTTTAACTCAGCGGTGAGTAAGCCTGTTGCTGGTGCCATATGCTGCTCGTGCTCATTCCAAGCACCTTGGGCATGCTTGGTTGGCTGATAATGGGCGACACTGCTACCATCTGCTTGCTGTTCGCGTTTTATAAAGTTGTAATAAGCTGCCATGACTTTCCTAGAGGTTGTTTTATTAAAATATTCTATGTCTTATTATGGATCGTGAAATAATACTACTTACCCACTTGTGTGATCGGGATACGTAAAGCTTTGGGCAAACTAAACATGACATTTTCTTCAATACCTGACAATTCACTCGGCAAATCACCACCCCAATCTTGCAGCTGCTGTAACACTTCTTGAATCAGCACTTCAGGCGCTGAAGCACCAGCAGTCACACCGACACTCTGTATGCCATCGAACCAACTTCTATCCATTTCAGTAGCATTGTCAATCAGGTAAGCACTGCAATTCATACGCTCTGCCAATTCACGCAAACGATTAGAATTTGACGAGTTTGGCGAACCAACCACCAATACCACTTCACAGCGACCGGCTAAGTCTTTAACCGCATCTTGGCGATTTTGAGTGGCATAACAAATATCGTCTTTGCGAGGACCTTGAATGCTCGGGAATTTATCTCTAAGCGCATCGATAACGCGAGCAGTGTCATCCATAGATAAGGTCGTTTGGGTGACAAATGCCAAACGCTCAGCATCTTGTACGGTCAATGCTTCGACGTCGGTTTCATTTTCGACCAAATGTATCTGTCCACCATGACGATGGTTAAAGCGTCCCATAGTGCCTTCTACTTCAGGATGCCCAGCATGTCCAATTAGTACCGCATCCATTCCCTCTTGTGCAAACTTAGCAACTTCGATATGCACTTTAGTTACTAAAGGACATGTGGCATCAAATACCGTCAAATCACGGCGCTCTGCCTCATCCTCAACGGCTTTTGAGACGCCATGAGCCGAAAAAATAACGATCGAGCCATCCGGCACTTCATGCAGCTCTTCAACAAATACCGCGCCACGATTGGCCAAGTCAGAAACCACAAATTTATTGTGTACGACTTCATGACGGACATAAATGGGTGGCTCAAAACGTGTTAGTGCTTGATTCACAATCGCAATCGCGCGATCCACACCAGCACAAAATCCACGTGGATTGGCAAGATAAATTTGCATAAGAAGGCCTATCATTAGATAATTTATAGTTAAAGCTTAGATTTAAAAGCTTCCATTCAAAAATTGGGATGAAATCGATGCTCTACTTTAGCATAATTTGCTTTTATTGCCCTTGAAAAAAGCAGTGTCTTAATAGCAATGTTGTATATGGAAGCGGCAGTATGCTAATAGCGCGTTGATAAGAGTCGTTTTAAGTAAAATAAAAGTAGACAAAGCAGTTTATAATGATGCCTCAATTATGATTATAGTTTCTATCACCATACATGATGGTGTTTTTTCTTTTTACCAGCCTTTAGCCGTTTACTAAGGCACTTTTTAGTCTTTTATTAGGACACACTTTACTAGGACAGACTGTATGACAGGTTCATTATTTATTATCACCGCCGCCTCAGGTACGGGCAAGACTTCACTGGTAAAGCAACTACTGGCCACCACCAATGATTTAACCGTCAGTATCTCGCACACAACACGCACGCCACGTCCTGGCGAGATTGATGGTCATCATTATCATTTTACTGACGTCGATAACTTTGTAACGGCTATTGGTGAAAATAAGTTTTTAGAACACGCTGAAGTGTTTGGCAATTACTATGGTACCTCAGAACAAAGTGTACGCACGCAGCTAGAGGCAGGCGTTGATGTTATATTAGAGATTGATTGGCAAGGGGCGCTACAGGTCAAAAAGATATTTACCGAAGCGACGATGGTTTTTATTTTACCGCCGAGTCTTTCAACGTTACGTCAACGCCTTTCGACGCGTGGGCAAGATACTGTGGAAGTGATAGAGCAGCGTCTTGCCGGCGCAGTGACTGAAATGGCACAGTACGTCAATTTTGATTATGTCATTATCAACGATAGTTTTGAGGTCGCTTTGACTGAGCTAAAAGCCATTATCGTCGCGGATAGGCAGACCCTTAGTCGTCAACAGCAGCGTTATCATCGCACCATTACCAACTTGCTAAATCCGAAGGTAGAAGAATAATTGGCACGCCGACTATTATTCTGGGCTCTTTCAGTAACTAGACATAAAAAGCAACTACGCGTATAAGCAAAAAATGCTATAATGCCTAGCTATCACCCTTTATATTTTTGATATTATTTTTATTGAGTGGCGGGCAAGTCCGTTACTAATAAAAACAACCGAGGTAGCTATTTATGGCACGAGTGACGATTGAAGATTGTTTGGATAATGTTGATAATCGCTTTGAGCTGGTTTTAGTCGCAAGCAAGCGCGCCCGTCAGCTAGCCAAAGGTATTGCTGAGCCGTTGGTTGACGTCGATAACGACAAACCAACAGTATTGGCATTACGCGAAATTGCTGCTGGCAAAATCACCCGCGATATCCTCAACCAGCCTGAGCATAACTTTGCTACTAGCTCAATGGATTTAGCACTATCAGGCGATCATAGTTTTTAATAAACCGCCTAGATAAGGTCTATTAGATAAAAAACCTAAAGCGCCTAATGGCTTTATAAAATAAATAGACAGATTGACTGACGATAGAGACCACAGCATAGGCTGTGGTTTTTTGGTTGTAATGATACTGCCTTTACTGTTTTAGTAACCGTTGACCACTTAAAACATACCATTGAGTGAGAATTTCTTAATTTTTGCAGTGCCTACCCCCTTAGCGGTTGACATTGAAGACGATTTAAGATTAATTAGAGGGTGGTCTATCTATATATATTTTTCTGCTTTTTATAGTAGCTCAGCATTTATTCAGTCATTATTTACCTTGATAGATTCTTTACCTCAATAAATAATCAGGCAAACAGGTAATGGAAAATAGGATCGTTACTTTATGAGTCAAACCTTGCCTAAACTTAGTCATCCTTTAGTTGATGACGCTCAATACAATCTAGTACGTTCAGTAGGTTATCTCACTGCCGCTGAGCGTCGTGATATTATTGATGCCTGTGAGTTCGGTGATATTGCGCATATTAAAGACAAGCGCAAATCAGGAGAGCCTTATATCACGCACCCGATTGCAGTCGCCGAGATATTGGCTGGCTTTCGCTTGGATCGAGATACGGTCATTGCGGCAATTTTGCATGATACGGTCGAAGATACTGAGGTAAGTGATGAACAAATCGAACAGCGCTATGGCAAAGTGGTCGCCAGACTGGTCGATGGGGTAACCAAATTAAAGTCGTCGACGCATAATAAACAAGAAAATAAAGCCGCCACCTTTCATAAAATCCTGACTGCCACACTCGCTGACCCGCGTGTATTGATTATCAAGCTTGCTGACCGTTTGCATAATATGTCAACACTTGATGCGGTACGCCCTGAAAAACAACGCACCACCGCTCAAGAAACACTGGATTTTTATGTACCCTTTGCACGTCTGATGGGTCTCAATGACATTGCCGATTATATCGAAGTGCTCTGTTATCGCAACCTTGATTCTGAGATGTATAATAAAATCTCTGATAAGCTGCTACAACACGGGCTTGGACGTAATTTTCAAAGAGAAGCCATTCATGGTTATCTGACTATTGTATTAAACAATTTAGGTCTTGGTGGTGGACACGTTAAGGTTTTGGACAATCGCGTGGTTATCTATCGGCAGTTTTTCCGAAATCGCGGTGAGATTAATGCCTTGCTACGCCATTATGCTTTTGAGATTGTGCTAGATAATATCGAAGCATGTGATAAGTTGGCTTATTATCTGATTAAAAAATACCAGATAGATGACAGGCATATTGAAGATAATATCCGTAGACCCTTACCTGGTGGCAATCAATCGCTTACCCTTATCTATGAGCGTGATAATGACTTTGTCAAAGTCACTATTTTGACAAAGCAAATGCAGAATGCGGCAAGGCTCGGCGTCATTGGCGCTGAACACGCCTCTGATGTTAGCCAATCAGTCATACAAGCATCATTGCGCAATATGAAAGATTTGGTCGATGAAGACTGTTTAAACGCAGGCAATCCTGATTTTGCTGCTGCGGTTTCTACCATTAACGAACTGATGGACTATCTGCACTCCAGCAAAATCATTTGTTATAGTCCGCAAGGGCGCGCTTATGAGTTACCGCAAGGGGCAACCGCGCTAGATTTTGCCTATGCGGTTGGACCTATGGTTGGTAATGTCGCCGTTGGTGCTAATATCGATAACAAACCTGCTAAGCTTGGTACCGTCGTTAAAAATGGACAGTTGGTTGAAATCGAAGTAAACAGTCACTCTGAACCAAAAGCTGAATGGCTTGGCTTTGTGGTAACTAATAAAGCTCGTGAAGAAATTTTGCGCTGGTTCAAAGATTTATCTGCTGCTGATAAGCAACATCATGGCATGCAAGCATTAGATCGCGCGCTAAAAACCTATCAAAAAAGCTTGGATGACTTAACCGATAGTGATTGGAAGAATCTAACAGAATGGCGCGGACTGACAGAAAAAGAGGCGCTATTTGAGCAGATAAGCTCTGGTACGCTATTGCCGCAACTGGTGGTAACGCGTTTATTTAGCGATGAAGTTAGCGATATACAATCGCAAGAACGTATCGATGATATGACACAACCACAGCAGCTGATCGTTAACGCCTCAGGCGTTGAGCTTGATTTTGCCAATTGTTGTCACCCCATTTATGGCGATCCTATCGTTGGCCATTTATCCCGTCATGGTTTGGTCGTACATCGGCATAAGTGCTTCTCGCTTGACGAGATTCGTAAAGACAATCCCTATCAAGTTATCCAACTGCGCTGGCGCAATGATAAAGCCATAAAACAAAGTGATTCAGAAGATCACGGTAACAAAATTCGTTTTCCCGCTTACTTAAGACTGTCTGTGGCGCTGAGTGATGAGCAAATAAGTAAAGTTATTTATCATCTGCGGCAGTTAAATATAGGCGTTGAAAAAGTCGACGTGCGTAGCAGCGATACCATCATCCATATTGTGGTTCGTAGTCGCAATCACTTAGCCCAAGGTATTCGCGAACTACGCTCGTTACTTGGTTTCCCAAATATCATGCGCTTATATCAGCTATAAATACTTTTATAAAAATAACTGTTAAAACCTATGTCTTTTAAGTCGCCTCTTAAAGCATATATCATTTCGAACTTTAGAAAATTTCAATCGTGCTAAACGCTTCTATCAATATCTTGGCAAGTAGCTTTAGTACATTAAACACCCAAAAATATGATAAGGATAGATTATGACCCGTCAAACCATCCAAACTGATAAAGCACCTGCAGCCGTTGGTACTTACTCGCAAGCGGTAAAAGTTGGCAATACTGTTTATATTTCAGGTCAGTTAGGTTTTGATCCTAAAACCATGGAGCTAAAAGAAGGTTTTGATGCGCAAGCGAAGCAAGTATTTGAAAACATCAAAGCTATCTGTGAAGCAGCTGGTGGCAGCTTAAATGACGTGGTCAAATTTAATGTATCGTTAACCGATTTAAATGATTTTGCGGCATTAAATGAAGTATTCATGGCCAATTTGACCGAACCCTATCCAGCCCGTGCAGCCGTCCAAGTAGCGGCATTACCTAAAGGTGGCGTGGTCGAAATTGAGTCTATTTTATATATTGAATAAGTCTGATATTCAATCTTGCTTAAATAATAGTATTTTATATTGAACCATCATAAGCTTAGCCTCATGCTAAGCTTATTCGTCTCTCCCTCTTTATTTTCATTTCACATTAACCCAATCAAACTGCGAAGCCTTTTTATGTTGGTACAAGTTGCTCTACCCGTGCCCCTTTATCGGGTGTTTGACTATAGCCTACCGGCAGATATAAGTACTTTGCCAAATGCTTCGCCAAACAATAGCTCAACACAAATACCGCAAATTGGCAGTCGTGTTGAAGTGTCATTTGGTCATCAAACCTTAATCGGTATTGTAGTTGCTCATATTGCTCAAACTGATAGCAGCGTACCCATCAAGAAGCTTAAACCTATTAATAAATGCTTAGATGCTGAAGCTATTTTAGATGACAGCATGTTCAAGCTCGCCTATTGGCTGGCACGTTATTATCATTACCCCCTTGGTGAGGTCTTGGCAGTCATCTTGCCCACTTTGGTTCGTCAAGGTAAACCGCTAGATTTGCTCATTACCCACTGGCGCATCTTGCCACATATCACTGATGATGACTTTCGTGCCAATGCAAAAAAGCAAAAGAAGCAATTTGATATGCTAAAGCTACATGGTGAGCACGGCGCGAGTGAGGATATACTGTTATTAGAAGGTATGCAGCGAGCCTTTTTAAAAACACTGGAAGAAAAAGAACTCATTGAGCGCTATATTGAACCAAAACAAGCAGCCACTCCTGTCAAATTGGCAAAAATGCCACTTGATCTCAATGATGAGCAACAGCTTGCCGTTGCTGCGATTGTTGCTGCGCATGAAGCCAAACGCTACACAGGCTTTTTATTAAATGGTATTACTGGTAGTGGCAAGACTGAGGTCTATCTACAAGCCATGCAAGCAGTATTAGAAGCTGGCAAGCAAGTGCTTATTTTAGTGCCTGAGATTGGGTTAACACCGCAGACGCGCGCGCGTTTTGCCAGTCGCTTTGCTGCTCATATTGTTTTGCTACATTCAGGTATGAATAACACTCATCGCCTACAAGGATGGCAAGATTGCCGCACTGGTCATGCACAAATCATCATCGGTACGCGCTCAGCCGTACTATATCCGTTCGCAGATTTAGGGCTCATCGTCGTTGATGAAGCGCATGATGGCTCCTATAAACAGCAGGATACACTGCGTTATCATGCCGCTGACGTCGCTCTATATCGCGGACTGCAAGCCAAAATTCCCGTCGTCCTTGGTACTGCTACCCCTTCTCTTGAGCATCTAAAATTGGTCGATGAAGGCAAGCTGGTGGAATGCCTATTGCTGACTCGTCCTGGCAATGCTAAGCCTGCGCCCATGCAGCTCATCGATGCACGCCTGCAAAGCACCCACCAACAAACGCAAGATGATGGCGCACGCTATGATACCGGACTGACGGATGCGTTAATCGGTGCAATACGGCAAACGCTAGAGGCTGGTGATCAGGTATTGATATTCTTAAACCGTCGCGGCTATGCCCCTGTTTTATTATGCGAGGCTTGTGGTTGGCAGGCAGATTGTCCGCGTTGTGATGCGCATTTAACCGTTCATTATAATAGCCAAGCTCAGCGTAGCAATTATTCAAGCAACTCTTATTTAAAATGCCACCATTGCGACTGGCAAGCCTATATTCCAACTGTATGCCCTGATTGCGCGAGCCAAAATCTAGATGCCAAAGGAATGGGCACAACAAGGCTAAGCGAAAATCTGCACGCTATCTTTGCTAATCCGCAAACCAGTAAAGCGCTTTATCCCATTATTCAAATCGATCGCGATACTACAAGGCGTAAAGACAGCTGGGAAAATATTTATCAGCGTATCAATAAAGGTAAACCTGCCATATTGGTCGGTACGCAAATGGTTGCCAAAGGTCATCATTTTCCCAATGTCACGCTCGTTTGCTTACCCAATGCCGATCGCGGCTTTTTATCCGCAGACTTTCGCTCGCCAGAGCATACCGCGCAATTGATGATTCAGGTAGCAGGGCGTGCAGGACGCGGTGATAAAGCAGGACGTGTATTGATTCAAACGCTGCAACCAGACAATGAATTATTATTGAAATTGGTGAAGGATGGTTACTTGTCATTTGCTCGCGAACTGCTGCAAGAGCGCAAGATGATGGGATTACCTCCTCATAGTCATGCCGCGCTGATACGTTGTGAAGGTAAAACCCTTGCTGCCACCACGCAAGCGCTCAAAGATGCAATTGCCAATTTACCAAACGCGCATAATCTGGCTGTACTGGGTCCTATCGATGCACCGATGAGTAAAAAGAACAGCCGCTATCATTCGCAGCTGTTGCTTTTAGCCAAAGATCGACGACAATTACACCATATATTGAGCCAGTGGTGGCAACCTGTACTCGCTCTGCCAAGCGCGAAATATCTTAAGCTTACTTTAGACATCGATCCTGTGGGCTGGTAGTTAAAAATTGCAAATTATTAGCAGTATCATAAATTGATATTAGAAAAACACTTTTATAGTATATTTTTTATTTCAAATGAACGATGCCGCTATTATTTTTACTTTGTCATTACAGTTTCTAATATTGGACTATGATAAGTTTGTAACTATGGTAAATTCATAATAGTAACTTGGTTGTTATAATCCAAAATCTACCGCTACCCTGTATAAAGCAAATCTTGATCATTAAATCCACTGTCAGCAAAATTGAGTGTTGTTATGAATCCAAACCGTCCAGAACCTGAAAAAAACGGCCATTCTCATCAGAGTATTTCGGCTGATACGCATGAACACGTTCAGGAAGGTGAGGAAAGTAATTACACTGGTGATAATCAAGACAATCATGATCATGATGAACATCTAGAGCAAACAGTCGCACCGCGAGATACGAAGGGCTATCAGCGCACGTTATTATTTAGTTTTGTTATTATTACTGGCTATATGTTTGTTGAGGCAATCGGTGGCTGGCTTACTGGCAGTTTAGCGCTATTGTCCGATGCCGGTCACATGTTAAGTGATGCGATAGCACTTGGCGCAACCTTAATGGCATTCAAAATTGGGGAAAAAGCAGCCACCCATCAAAAAACCTTTGGCTATAAACGCTTTGAGATTTTAGTCGCGTCGGTCAATGGTGCTACGCTTGTCATTATTGCCCTAATGATTTTTTATGAGGCCATTAAACGCTTTAATTCACCGCCTGAAATTGCTACCCAAGGGATGCTGATTGTCGCCACTATCGGTATGCTGGTCAATATTTTGGTTGCATGGCTTATGCACCGAGGTAGCCGTAGTGGCGATGGACATGGACACAGTCATGATTCAAATGACTCCACAACTTCTGATACTAAAGCACCTGTTAACCTCAATATGCAAAGTGCTTGTTTGCATGTATTGAGTGATTTAATGGGCTCAGTTGCTGCCATTATCGCTGCGCTATTGATGATGAGCTTTGGCTGGGTGTGGGCAGATGCGGCAGCGTCAGTGATTGTTGCCATACTAATTTTGTTTAGTGGTTACCGTGTCGTGCGTGATTCCGTACATATCTTAATGGAAGGCACACCAGAAGGCATATCCCTAGTGAATGTTGAAGAAAAACTGGTTGCCCATCCGCAGGTGCAAAAAGTACATGACCTACACGTTTGGAGTATTACCAGTGGTCTAAATGCCTTATCTTGTCATGTGGTCGTCGATGGTGAAATGAGCATTCGTGAATCTAGTATATTGATTGGCAATCTAGAACAAAGCTTACTTGAGCTCGACATCCATCATGCCACTATTCAGGTTGAAAGCTCATCACATCCGCAAACCAAGACGCATAGCGATGCCCTCGTCTGTAATATCTCAGAGCAAGCTGTTGAGGGCAATAGCCATATTGGTCACAATCATTAAGAATATGATGCAATAATCAATCTAGACGTCGCCAATTATTAATGACGTCTAGATTGATTATTGCATCATAGAGTGGATTCACTTTAAAAAAGATACAGTGCTATTGGTTATAAATTTTTTGCAGCCTCTGTCACGCCTGCGAACAGCAAGCAAAAGTAATTTATAACCAATAGCGCGTTATTATAAGTGCTTCTCTTTTGTTTTGAACTGACTATATAAATAACGCAGTATAAGCCAAATTAACCATACTGCTGTGCTTATCCAAATCCCAAGCCCCGACCCCAACAGAATCATTCTAATCCAAAAATCTAATGCGCCATCCATGATATGAGGCAAATAAGCGGGTCCCATATTTGATGCCATTACTAACCAAAGCCCAACGGTAACTGCTAATCCTACACAGACAATTCTTAATATTATGTTGCCAATACCTTTTAATAAAGCGCGCCATTTATGATAATTGGGCGTATTTGGTGAATGAGTATTCATAAGAAATTACTCTGCATCTTTCCGTTACTCTTTATATTTAGTATTACATGGTCGCTTAAAATAAGCAGTTATGAATAGATAAAGCATATTTATTTCAAATAAGCTTATATCCCGCTGATTTCTAGCATTGTAATAGCATGTTAAAAATGATGGGAAATTTAGACTCGCGGTCATATCTTTAATATAAATTCTGTATACTTAAAACTGTACCGCCCAATTTGTAACCAATGGATGACCTTCTGCCATGTCTAGACGTTCAGCGCCTTTTGTCGCCCCCGATTATATCGACGATCCTATTTCAAAAGATGGCAAAAAACACGCCAAAGTTTTGCTATCAACGCTGCAAGAAGATATTGCTAGCTTTCGAGATGAGCAGTTCCCGCCTGATATTCTACGTCAAGTTCGTGATATGCCTATTTATGAAGGTAATTTAGCAGAAGTCCAAGCATACCAGCAACGTTGGCACAATCTGCTCGAGCGTGCGATGGCGTTTTACCCCGCTGCCAATCTGCCACCTGATTATCTACCCTTGCCCGCCAGCCTTGAGATACCACAGTTTATCTATCATGTTCAAAGGCTGCATCTGACCAAGACCCGCGCCAAAGAATCCAAAAGCTTCGGCTCGGTCGGTGCGCTTACGGATAAATGCGGAGATTATAGTGCTGATGACATTGAGCGTATGACAGTAGCGTTTGATAATGATGATGAAACGCGTTTAGTCGCCCACCGTGAGTTTATTGATTTGCGTGCTTATGTGTTTTGCCGTGATAATAAGGGCGAGATGCTAGAGCCTGAACGGGTACGTTTTTATCGAACGGGCCTTATCGTTCATGCCCTACCTGATTTTAAAATCGTAGACAGTCGGCAGACACCGCGTAAGCGCCGTAACGATGCTTATAGTAATCCGCTGGCAGATAATGGCGTATGGAAGATTTATCGTAAAAAATAAACTATACTAAAATCGTTTTTATTATTAGCGTAATCTTGCTTTACTGCTTATTTTATCGTTCTTGCTAAGGATTCCAGATGTTCGCTGCCGCCGCCGGCTCACCAAATTTGATGTTACAAGCTACCATTTTCTTGGGAGCAGCGCTGCTCTTTGTACCACTTGGTAAGCGCTTCGGTATTGCGACAGTCTTAGGGTATCTCATCACAGGACTGATATTGGGTCCAAGTGTCTTAGACGTAGCAGGCGACGCTGAGAGCCTGTTGCATTTTTCTGAATTTGGCGTGGTGATGCTGTTGTTCATCATTGGGCTTGAGCTGCAGCCATCACGATTATGGGCGCTACGCCGTTCTATATTTGTGTTGGGTGGTCTGCAAGTTGGTTTGACTGGCACGTTATTAATGTGGCTTTCACATCAGTTCTTCGCCTTACCACTCGATACCGCATTTATCATCGGCTTTGGCCTCGCCCTCTCATCCACTGCATTTGTACTACAGATATTGACTGAAAAACAGCAGCTTTCGAGCACTCATGGTCGTGAAGCCTTTACGATTTTATTATTCCAAGATATTGCCGTCATACCCTTATTAGCCGTCATTCCATTTTTATCAGGCGTGCGCGAACAAAGCTATGACTTGATTTATTTTGGCAAGGTATTCGCTGTTTTTGCCGGACTCATTTTCGCCAGTCGTTATGTCGTTCGACCATTTTTTAAGTTTGTGGCGTCAAGTGGGGCGTCAGAGTTATTAACAGCCGTAGCGCTATTTATCGTAATGGGTGTGTCTATTTTAATGGGTCAGATTGGTCTATCGATGGCATTAGGCGCATTTTTAACGGGGGTATTGCTGGCAGATTCTGAGTATCGCCACGAGCTAGAGGCCAGTATCGAGCCTTTTAAAGGCCTGTTATTAGGGCTGTTCTTTATGTCGGTCGGCATGTTGACCGATGTCAAACTCATCTTAGCAAAGCCCATCTTCATTATCGGCTGTGCGATGGCGCTGATGTTTATTAAATTCAGTGTCATTACAGCGATCGCAAAAATATCAGGCAATCGCTGGCCGACCAGTATTCGGCTAGGTGTTACCCTCGCCCAAGGCGGTGAATTTGCCTTTGTGTTGTTTAGCGTGGCGACGGCACAAAACGTCTTGCGACCTGAGCTTGCCAATACCTTGAACCTTGTCGTGACCATCTCTATGGCACTCACGCCCTTGGCATTCTTATTATTAGAAAAAATCGGTGAGCCGTTATTTGCAAAAAGTAAACCAAGCCGCGAATACGATACGATTCCAGACCACGAGCATCAGGTGATTATCGCTGGTTTTGGGCGAGTTGGTCAGATTATCGGTCGTGTATTGCGCATGCACAATATTGAGTTTACAGCGATTGAACGCTCTGCAAATCGAGTCGATTTCGTCCGTAAGTTTGGTAATCAAGTCTACTATGGCGATCCAAAAAACCCTGAGATACTACGGGCGGCTGGTATCAAAAAAGCACGTGTATTTATTCTTGCCATCGATGATTTAGAACGCTCCATCACCACTGCTCAATACCTGCGTAAAAACTATCCAGATTTGGTTGTATTAGCGCGAGCTCGTGATCGCCAGCATTACTATCGTTTACGCGAGGTTGGCGTCCGTCATATTTGGCGTGAGACTTATTTAACCTCTTTAGATATGTCACGTGAGTCGCTACAGCTGCTTGGTATTTCACCAGAAAAAGCACGCGAAACGGTACAAACTTTCCGCGACTATGATGATGATTTGATTGAACGCCAACAAGCTATCTATGACGATGAAGCCAGTATGATTGAATCGACCCAATCAGCGATGGCAGAGCTAGAAAGCTTATTTGATGAAGACATTGATAAAGCCCGTAAAATGGATTTGAGCGATTTTTATGAGGCGCTCAAAAGCCAAGCAGTACCAATCGATGATAAAGACCATATCGCGACTGATTCTAAAAACTAAGCTTTATAAAACACTAATCAGCGCTACAATTTTCAGGTGCTTGCTTTTTATTCAGTGAACTTATACATTCCCAATTATCACCGCCTAGTACATGATAAAAAACCAAATTATGATCATTTAGATAGCGTATAGGGAACTTAACATTCTGAATCGTCGCAATAACGGCACAGTCGGTTTCTGCTACCCCCGCCGCCTTGGTATCAATATCAATACGTACTTGCTGAGTGCCAGTATTGATAGGCAGATTGATCGGGCATTGTCCGGTTTGCTGATATATCAGCGCTGCGCGATTCTGTGCTGTTTTAGCGCTATCATAGGCATCAAACAATACTTCATTTGCTTTTGGCTTGGCGATAATAGGCAAAAACTGCACCTTAATCACCATTAGAGCAAATGCAAAAAATCCAAAGCCCAGTCCTAATCCAAACAAACTAACCCCACCTTCTCGGCGCAAATGCGCTTGTTGCAAGCGCTCATCTTGCGGATAGTCATCAATAGCATCGGCAATCTCACGCCGTGCCATACGATAATAGTAAGCATCCGTCCAGCGTGCGACCATAAACGACCAAAATAGCCAAATGATTGCAGCGATGGCTGCTCGTATCGTCATCTGATAAGCATCAGCGATATAAGGCATGGCCAAAAATTCCACCGTAACCAATACCAAAGCAACATTGAGCTGGATAAATGACCATCCTGCCACGCTATAGACAATCGCATCCATATAGCGCTTACGGTAGAGCAGCCAAGGAAAGGTCACAAAAAACGCTGCCCAATGCCATTTTGGGGAGAGATAGCCTTGTTTATCAAATTGCTCAAAGCGTTTTAAATAATAGCGCTGGCTACGATTACTGATAAACCATTTGTCCAATTGTGTACGTCTGGCAGGGGTCAGTTGTTCTTGATAAAAAGGAGGCGGTGTATCCGTTTCGATAAATAACATAGCAGTAGGCTCTCAATAAAAAGCGTATTGATGATTATAGTAAAACACTCGCACCATAGTGAACCATCATGTCAAATCTCACCTTTGTATTTTTCATTATAATTCCATATTTATAGTATTTCTTTAGTATAAACTTATGCAAAAGCCAATCATAGAGTATCTAGACTCTTATCATTAAACGATCAGTGACTCTCTTATGTCTAAACTCAAACGTAATATAATAATATCAATCCTCGCTATTACCGCACTAATCGGTATCGCTTTAACAGTCATTATGGCTAATATCAGCTCAATCTCTGACCCTTATACCAATGAGCTAGTTTTTGATAAAAATAGTTTTGTAGGACAGTGGCCATTCGCTGTCGAAAGTGTGGTCATAAGGTGTGATGACATCAATAATAAATCAATCGTTTCTATGACAACACCTACTGGAGAAGGTTATATTCTTAATACTGATTCAAACGTAGACCCCGATAAAACTCAAATGAAACTATTACGCCCAGAACATGCTGTCTGGCTCGATTTTCCTGCAGATACCGAAAAACCTAAAACAGATTCACTCTCTAGTGGTGTTAAAATTCCTATCAACGATATCATTAGCACAGGTTTAAAACTATGCGTTGAGATTTAGGGTGACTTTAGGAAATTAGAAGATGCCTCATGATTCAACGTTCACACTTGCTCAGATTTAACTTATAATACGCTCATATTCGCAACTTTATAAAGTCTTAGTAATATTATGAGCCAACCTTCTAATACCGATAGTCCAAACGATATAAACCAAATAGCTGAGCCTAGTACTGCTACTCCTTCCGATACCATGGCCGTTTCAGAGAATGACAAACATCTACGTATCGTTAATACGTTTATGAAACGACGCACGCACATGAATAAAAACGCCGAGCTGGCATTGACTGCGCCAGAGTTTGCCCATTATTTGGTCAATAACAGTTTTGGCGATGGCAATCTTGATGGCATCGATGATTTGCGTGTGCTATTCACCGATAGCCCTAATGGTAGAGACGCCCCACTTACGTTAGAGATTGGTTTTGGGCTCGGTGATTCGTTCATTGAGATGGCAGTAGCAGAGCCTAACCGTAATTTCGTTGGCGTCGAAGTACACGAGCCAGGTATAGGCAAATGCGCTTATATGGCAGGCACCCAAGGCTTAACCAATGTCAAAATCATCAACGGCGATGCCATTCAATTGCTAAAGCAGTTACCAGAAAATCATATTGATCGCATCCAGCTGTATTTCCCTGACCCATGGCAAAAAAAGCGTCACTACAAACGTCGTTTCGTCAGCCCTGAGCGCATGGCAATCGTGACTCGCAGTTTAAAACAAGGTGGCTGGTTCCATACCGCTACCGACTGGGAGCATTATGCTTTTTGGATGGTAGAAGTTTTAGATGGTTTTACAGGCTTAACCAATCAAGCTGGCGTTGGCAACTTCACTGACCGTCCTGACTTTCGTCCGATGACCAAATTCGAGCGCCGTGGTTTAGAGCGTGGTCATGGCGTATGGGATTTAATCTATCTCAAAGACTGATACCGATAAGCCTTTACCCTAACAGCGCCCCATATAACGGCTAAGATACTTATAACTATTTATAAGTGCCTTAGCCGCTTTTTTATGGCTATCATTATTCAAGCGCCTGTTTTATAGAGGTAGGTATAAAATCTAACCTACTCTGCTATCTACTTTAAAAATATAAAATACTTTCATAAAAAAATAAGCCGCCTACCCTGACGTGAAACATAGCGATTACAAAGCAAATTATTGATAAATTTAAATTTGCAAAAACAGAAACCCCTAATAATGGCAGACTGGATGATATTCCTTATCTGCGCAAACATTGATAGTATAAGGGCTTCGTGAGTTCTCCCCATAAGCTGTGGATAACCCTGTGTATAAGTCGCTACTTGACAAGGATTTCCCTAGGCAGCTTAAAGGATAAGGTAAAATCGTTCATTTTTTGTACAATATAAAATTCATTAAATATCAACATCTTATACTCAATTTAAAAATAAAATTAATTTATTTTTAATATTTTTAATATTAATTTTATCTACTCAGATGTTTCACACACCATAAATAAAGTCGCTTTATTTGTTGTGGACAACTCATAAACCTATTGACAAACAGCCTTGTTATCAAGTTTAAATGCTAAGCTAAAACAGAGCATATTTTATGCAGACTTCATCGTTATACTATACGACACTAGCTGTCGCATAGCCTCTTATTGCTCTAATCATTTGACTTAGATTTTGTTATAATTGCCTCATCTAAACAAGAATAGTATAAAGAAGTATGTACTGATAATTAAATGATAAATGCATCAACAACTATTATATTTATCATTATTTATGAACTTTTTTTTACTTTTGTCATCACTTAATTTTACTGTATAGTAGAGTGATATATTCGATATTACTGTCTAAAACCTAACATTATAATCTCCCCCAACCTTGTTCAAAAATATCTGTTACTTAAGATTAAAGTCATGATTAGTGATATTGAGCAAGCAGTTTTTGATAGCAATAATACTTACTGTTCCGAATTAATGATTAATAATAAGGAGTCCTGCATGGACGAAAATAAAGCCAAAGCCCTTAAAGCTGCATTAGCTCAAATCGAAAAGCAGTTTGGTAAAAACACCATTATGCATTTGGGTGATGACTCAGCAGCACTTGATGTCGATGTGGTATCGACTGGCTCATTAGGTTTAGATATTGCACTTGGTATTGGCGGTTTGCCAAAAGGTCGTATCGTTGAGATTTACGGCCCTGAAAGCTCAGGTAAAACGACCATGACCTTGCAGGCAATTGCAGAGTGCCAAAAACAAGGCGGTGTTTGTGCCTTTATCGACGCTGAGCACGCACTAGATCCGGTATATGCACGCAAGCTTGGTGTCAATACTGATGAATTGCTACTTTCACAACCTGATAATGGCGAGCAAGCGCTTGAGATTACTGATATGTTGGTACGTTCAGGTGCAATCGATATGATCGTCATTGACTCGGTCGCAGCCTTGACGCCGCGTGCAGAGATTGAGGGCGAGATGGGCGATTCACATATGGGTTTGCAAGCACGTCTTATGAGCCAAGCCTTACGTAAAATCACCGGTAATGCCAAACGCTCAAACTGTATGGTAGTGTTTATTAACCAAATTCGTATGAAAATCGGTGTTATGTTCGGTAGCCCTGAGACCACAACCGGTGGTAATGCACTCAAATTCTATGCTTCAGTACGTATGGATATTCGACGTATCGGTGCGGTCAAAAACGGTGATGAAATCATTGGTAACCAAACCCGTGTCAAGGTTATCAAAAACAAAATGGCACCGCCATTTCGCCAAGCTGAGTTTGAGATTACTTATGGCGAAGGTACCAATCACTTAGCGGAAGTCATTGATTTGGGTGTTGAGATTGGTGCGGTTGGTAAAGCAGGCTCGTGGTACAGCTATGGCGATGAAAAAATCGGTCAAGGTAAAGCCAATTCTGTGCTGTTCTTAAAAGAAAACCCTGTTATTGCTGAAGAGATTGAAGCTAAGATTCGTGCTGAAAAGCTTGGTGTAAAAAGTGACAGCAAGGCAGAAGATCTTATTGAAGCTAACGAAGAACTGGCCTCTGAACCTGTACAATAACGGTCTAATGATTAACTGTCATAAGTAACTATGATTTATTATGGAAATTAAAACCTTAGCTGAAATTCTAGCTGAGTCGGATGCCGACTCAGCTAGTAATACTAATATTAGACCCAAAAAACCGTCTAAACACTCCTATAAAGATACGCCTAACAAGCCCAGTAAAACTGGCAAACGTTCTGCCTATCCAAGTAAAGAGCCTTCATCAGCTAACGACTCAATAAATCACGACTCAGTAAATCAGGAATCTACCTATAATGTAGAATCGTTTGACGTAGTATCCTCCCCTATAAAAAAACCACTTAAGTATAAAAAACGCAAAAAAAACTTTCACCCAGCTGCTAACTTTACAGCTGAACCTAATGATGTGCCTGTTTATCAGCCACCAGAAGCGCAAAGCATTAAAGAGATGTTGGCAGAAGTTAAACACAACGTTCATGGCGATAGAGCCGATATAGACTTTCATAATAAGGCTAGCGTTGGGCAACATTTAGAAAGTTCAGAATGTTTATCTGATTTAACGGCTCCTAAGGATAGTAAAGCAGATAGTCAAATCGACAACTTACCTTCTGCACTTAAAGCTTATTTGCGCACGCCTGAGCAACGGCAAGCGGAGGTTGATGCCATCAAAGCAGAAAGCCGATTGCGTTGGTTGGCTTTTTATTATTTATCACGGCGCGAGTATGGTAAAGCTGAATTAAAGCAAAAGCTGATTGATAAAGAACAAGACTCAGAAAAGATTGATGCCCTACTTGATGAGTTTGAAGACAAAGGCTATCAAAGCGATTACCGTACGACCCTCATGCTTATCCGTGAAAGCATTCGTAAAGGGCGTGGGCGCGGACATATTAAGCAGGAATTCTATCGTAAAAAAATTACCATGCCAGACAATATCGATGAGCTCATTGACATGGCTAATACAGAATCAGAAGAGTTCAGCGAATTTATAGATGACAGCGCTGATAGTTTGGTCGAAGGCGTAGACTGGCTGAAACTAGCAGTAACTGCACGCACCAAAAAATATGGTGATGACATACCCACTGAACAAAAAAACAAAGCAAAACAGCTACGTTTTTTACAATATCGTGGCTTTAATACTGATATTTGTTTTCAAGCGCTCAACTATACGTTAGATAACTTAGATGAGCGTTTTTAATGCTAATTTGATAGCCCGTCATTAATAAAAATCTAATAAAAAATTAATATAAACTTAATAATAACCAAGTAGTTTCCACCAAAGTAACCCTGCACCTATCCATACTACAAGGTTTACCACACTCATGATGGCTCCAATACTCCACCACTCTCCTAACGTCACATAGCCTGAGTTAAAGATAACTGGTGCGGTACCTGTTGCATAATGAGTGAGCGTCATCATGATATTGCCTGCTGCTGCCAAAATCAGCGCATATAACATCGGAGGTGCCCCTAAAGTCAATCCTACTGCATAGAAAGCGGCAAATAGCGCAGTGATATGAGCGGTAGTACTAGCAAAAAAGTAATGAATATACAGATAAACTAAGGTCAAAATAACTACAGCGCCGACCCAGCCTACTCCTAGCGTTCCAATCATTGATTCGATATTACTTGAGAACCAGCTGATTAAACCCAATTTATTAAGGTAAGAGGCCATCATAATAAGGGCGCCAAACCAAATAATGGTATCCCATGCAGATTTTTCTTTAAGCACATCGTCCCAAGTTAGTACGCCAGTCAGTATTAACGTCGTCAATCCTATAAAAGCGGTGGTGGTCGCATCAACACTTAATTGCTCACCAAAGATTAGAGCAGGAATATTTGCCCACAGTATCAGCATCAGCGCAAAGACGCCTAACATGATTTTTTCTTGCGTGCTCACCTGACCCATTTCTGTTAAATTATCTTTGGCAAATTTTTTCGCATCGGGAGTTACTTTGACATCCGGTGGATATATTAAATAAATAACCAATGGCATTAATAATAAACAGAGCATCCCCGGAATAAACATCGCGACTGCCCACGTCGTCCATGACAGCTGAATCTCACTACCAGTAGCTTTGTTGATCAGATCTACCACTAATGGGTTCGGTGCAGTAGCGGTAATAAACATACCGGACGTGATTGGATTGGCATGATAATTAACCATGGCTAAATAACGACCAATTTTTTTCTGCGTGCCTTCTTCTGGCGTAGAATGAAAGCTTTGCGCAATCGACTTCATGATAGGATGAATAATACCACCGCCACGAGCGGTATTAGAGGGTGTAATTGGTGCGATCATCAGCTCCGCGGCAGTCAAGGAATACGCGACCCCGATGGTTTTTTTACCAAAGATAGAAATAAAATAATAAGCGATACGCCGACCTAAACCCGTTTTTATTAATCCCCGCGATATCATCACTGCAACACCAATGAGCCAAATCAGAGGGCTCGAATAGCTTGATAACGCATCAGCGATCGCTTCTTTTGGACTCTCGTTGGTCACACCAGTAAGCGCCACCAAGGTGACGGCAATAATGGCAATCGCGCCAATAGGCAAGACTTTACCGATGATGGCGACAATAGTACCGATAAATAATGCCAACATATGCCACGCTGCAGGTGTGACCCCATTAGGCACAGGAATGACAAACCAGATGATAAGGCTGACTAAAATCGCAAGCGCAGCAGGTATAGGCTTAAATGGCATAAGTAATATATCCTTATAAAATGTTTGTACCCTCAGATAAAACTATCTTTAAAGCAAAACATCTTCAAGTCAACAGATGCTATGAAGTAATATTAAATTAATTATACAGTTATCATAAAGTTTTTAAATCTACTTGGTGGCCTTGTCACTATTTTTAACATATCTATTATCCACTTGAACAAGATATTTCCACCATATTCGTCAGTTAAAAAACAGAAAAAAGAGCGCATTCACATGCACTCTTTTTTCTGTTTTTGAAATGATGGATAAAAAGCGTTATTCTATTTTAAGGTATTCAGACGACTCGATAACTGATTAATAATTTGATCAATCTCTTCATTGGCTTCAGGCTCATTATCTAAGTTACCATTTGGCGTCAGTTGATTCATTACTTCAGGCAATAGCTCAGCCAAACCTTGGCGTACTTCCATCTCATTAGCGCCCGTGTGAGCGGCTACTTGCTGAATTTCGCTGTCATCAAATAAACGGTTAATTTCATTAGGATCAAGATTGTCATTGACCTCCTGATTACTCATCCAAGAACGCGCTTGGTTTTCATAACCCATGCCAGTAATTTTTGATAATGCACCACCCAATCCACCATTACGTTTGATCCAACTTAGTACCATTGGCATGAGTGCAGCAATTAACATTCCTTTACCTCCGAAGCCGCCTCTCTTAGTCTGACCACCCATAGCCTGACCGCCCAATACGCTACCTAATATGTCGCCCAGCCCACCAGAACCTGAGCTCATACCACCACGCTGACTATTTCCTGTTAAACCACCACCTGTTAGACCGCCGATAATGTCATCTAAGCCAAAGCCATTGTCTGAGCGACGCTCATACTGCTGTGGGTTATAGCCACTCGGTTGATTGCCACCGCCTAATACGTTACCCAATATATCGCCTAGCCCACCAGTACGACGCGGATTAATACGTTGATTGACTGGATTACGTTGGGCATCCTCTGGATCCATCGCGCTACGTGCCACTTGGCTCACTAAATTTCCTAGTAAACTCATAGTCTGTTCCTTTTTATTATAATAAAATTCATTGTCGAAAGGTTTCACTTATCGAAATAACGACTGCTGTATATATCATTACTCAACATCTCGTAAACCACTTTTAACGATTGATTCTAATATATCAAATCTCTTTCTCTGTCTAGATAGGTGTTTTGTTATGACATGTAGTAGATATTTTGACATTACCAGATAAAGTGAATAAATGAGTAGAAGCCTTAAAATTAACTTACCTTTGTCTAAGCGGTTTTACTAGAAATCATATTGGCCAAGATAGTTAGCTCTCGCCATTGCTCAGCGCTGACTTGATCACGAAACACAGCCACAGATAAACGGCGTTGATAGGGTTCTATAACAATAAAATCAAAGCATATAACCCAGCGATAATGATTGAGCGTACTAAGCTCTGCTTGCCATAATGCATCCCCGCGACCTGTACGTATTAACAGTTGCCAATTTTGATACACACTCTTATCGAGTGGCGGCTGGCTTATATGTAATAATATTGGGCGTGATAATGCTAAGTAACTTATGACTGCGGCGCTGATGATTAGCATTAAAACATATTGCCATAGTGACAATGATGCAAGCCCTGCTAATATAATGATCGCACTAGCTAGGACGCTATAAAACACCATGCGCAAATAGCCCGTAGCCTTAATAGCGGTGTCGATACGTAGCGAGGTTAGCGTTGTCATATTGGATACCGCAGCATAGCTTTAATTAATTAAGATTGTTTAAAGCGGCTTTGATAATTAGAAAATTAGATCAAGCGCTTTAAACGCCAGATGAGGATTATTGGTATTCAAACTATCCTTTAATCATTAAACCAAACTTTTACTATGGCGCCATGTCTTAATCTTATTGACCAATTCCCATAGCGCCTCATCTGCTGGACGATTTTGATTGGTGAAATAATCCAATAAATCAGGATCTTCATGAGTCAACATTTGAGCAAATGTTTGTTGTTCTGCGGGCGCAGCCGTTAGGTATATCTCTTTGATATACGGATCAAAATAAAAGTCCAACTCTTTGAGGCCTCGGCGTGCTTGATAAATAATGCGACGCTGCTCATTGGTCGGCTCTGGTTGATTTATAATCGTCATAAAAATATTCTCATTGGTTTACATTGTATATTGTATTTAGATAAATATCAGGATTCGGCAGTTCTATTGTTAGAAATCACTGTCAGCAATAAATCTATTTTTGATCCTAATCACTTAATCATAGCCATCTAATTATAAGCATCTAATCACAGCTATTAGTCTTTATCGTAGGCAGATAGCTGGCTCCATAATGCCACGGCTTGCTGCATCATAGTGACATTATGAGTACGGATAATGCTAGCACCCTGCTGAAGCGCAAAAATACCAGCAGCAGTACCTACGGTGTCACGCTCGGGCGGTTGGGTAGTAGTAAGCCCTTGCACACCAGTTTTGGTCAGCACTTCTGCCAAAAATCGTTTGCGTGAAATACCAAACATCATCGGCAGTCCAAGTGTTTGCAAATTTTTAAGCTGACCTAATAATGCACAGTGATGCTCATAGTTTTTAGCAAAACCAAACCCAGGATCAATAATTATTTTTTCACATTTGACACCCATACTTATGACTTCATCGATACGTGCTTTTAACTCTGTCTGTACCTCACTGATGACATCATCATATTGCGCCAGATTATTCATAGTTGTTGGTTCACCGCGCATATGCATCAGCATAACCGGTATATCAAGCTGAGCTGCCATCACTGCTGCACCCGCACGTTTAAGCGCCCGCACATCATTCCAAATATCAGCACCTGCATCAAAAGCTACCTGCATAACCGCCGGATTGCTGGTGTCAATAGAGAGCCAAATACTATCACCACAATGCTCTCTGATCGCTTGCACAATAGGTATAACACGTTGTATCTCTTCATCGGTTGCCACAGCGTCCGCATTTGGTCGCGTAGACTCACCACCGATATCGATAATGGTTGCACCGCCCTCTATCATTTGCTGACAATGGGCAACTGCTTTATCGATTCCATTAAACTGTCCACCATCAGAAAATGAATCTGGTGTGACATTAAGAATACCCATAATATGGGGCTGTGATAAGTCTAACACTTTATCGCGGCTGGTCACCGTATAGGCAGGTAAAGGTTGGAATAATGACATGACCCATCCATTATATAAAAGATTGAAAAAACGGTCTTAAAGAGTAGCTTATGATAGCAGTAAATCTTATACGATTCTAAAATAGCGGTAACAAAAAAGCCCTTTCTAAAAAGGGCTTTTTCTACTGAATGTTGATGAAGTAAATATTACATCGCTGGTAATGGTGGAGGCGTCGTTCCAACTGTTTTCATATCGCCTTTCGATAAGTTCACTTCATTATGCTGATAAACTCTTGGCGGACGAGGTTGTTCACCCGCTAGGATATCTTGCAACTGATCACGATCAATAGTTTCCCATTTCATCAAAGCTTCAACCATAGCATGCATTTTTTCTTGATTGCCTTCAATCAATTCACGAGCAATGTCATATTGCTCTTCTAGCATACGGCGCACTTCTTCATCGACCTTTTGCTGCGTGGCTTCTGATATGGTGCGAGTTCCACCGCCAAAGTAGCCTTGCGAGCTATCGTCATCTTCATACACCATGATACCTAGTGCGTCTGACATGCCGTATTTGGTAACCATAGCACGCGCCATTTTAGTTGCGCGCTCAAAGTCGTTTGAAGCACCCGTCGACATCTGATTAATAAAGACTTCTTCGGCAATACGACCACCAAATAAAATCGCAATGTCACTCAGCATTTTTGATTTATACATACTGGTTTGGTCGTGCTCAGGCAACTGCCACGTAACACCAAGAGCAAAACCACGCGGCATAATAGTGACTTTATGTACAGGATCAGTGCCCGGTAGCAGCTCAGCGACTAAAGCATGACCTGCTTCGTGGTAAGCGGTAGCACGGCGCTCTTCTTCACGTATCACCATTGATTTACGCTCAGGACCCATATATAGCTTATCTTTTGCGTCTTCAAAGTCATTCATATCGACGCTTTTCTTGTTACGACGAGCCGCAAATAATGCCGCTTCGTTGACAAGATTGGCCAGCTGCGCGCCACTAAATCCAGGCGTACCGCGGGCAAGTGCGTTGGCATCAACACCGATTGTATTGGGCAGTTTTCTCAAATGTACTTTAAGAATTTGCTCACGACCTTTGATGTCTGGCAAGCCAACTTGAACCTGACGGTCAAAACGACCGGGACGCAATAATGCTTTATCAAGAACATCGGCACGGTTGGTAGCAGCAATGACGATAACGCCTTCGTTGCCTTCAAAACCATCCATTTCGACCAATAATTGGTTCAGCGTCTGCTCGCGCTCATCGTTACCGCCGCCCATACCGGAGCCACGATGGCGACCGACTGCATCAATCTCATCAATAAAGATGATACAAGGGGCGCTCTTTTTCGCTTGTTCAAACATATCACGGACACGTGACGCACCGACACCGACGAACATCTCAACAAAGTCAGAACCTGAAATTGAAAAGAACGGTACTTTTGCTTCACCAGCAATGGCTCTTGCTAGTAGCGTTTTACCTGTTCCTGGTGGACCTACCATCAAAATACCGCGTGGAATCGTCGCGCCAAGCTTGGTGAATTTATCAGGGTCACGCAAGAACTCGACCACTTCAACCACTTCTTCTTTGGCTTCTTCACAACCCGCCACATCTTCAAAACTCACTTTGATTTGGTCTTCGGTCAGCATTTTAGCTTTTGATTTACCAAAGCTCATTGGTCCGCCGCCTTTACCGCCAGCACCACCTTGCATATTACGCATAAAGAACAAAAACAGACCAATAATCAATAGAATTGGGAAACTGGCTATTAGCAATTGCATCAGGACACTTTGACGCTTAGGCGCTGTGCCTTGCACTTCAACTTGGTTCTCGCGCAATAGTGGCATGAGCTGCTCATCAGCCACAGCTGGTCTAATGGTCTCAAATGAAGAACCATTTTTCTTTTCACCGATGATTTGCTCGCCATCAATTTCAACACTGGCTACTTGATTTTCTGACACAGCGGTCACAAACTCAGAGTAGTTAAGGCTATCCGGCTCAGATGATTTATCAAAGCCGCTAAACACCAGCACTAAAACGCCGATTACCACCAGCCACAATAAGGTATTTTTTACCATGTCGCTCACTAGTTATTCCCATCCCTTACTTATTGGTGTGTTTACTAAACACGTGACGTCTATATATAAACGTATGTCTCACTATTCAAGGGCTATTGGCAAATTATCGCTTATTCATCCAAAAGAGAGGTCATAAAAACAACCTCACACTTTTACTGGAAGTAATAAGCCATATAAACATGCACAATAACAATAGATAACTGAGTTTATAAGGCGCTTACGATCAGACGACTTTGCTTAAAACATAAATACTTAAACATAGGTTTAAAACAAAGTTAATATAGCATTATATGTGGTATAAACCTGAATAATTCAAGCAGGTTTCGCATTTATTCAGTTAACGATTGTAGCGGTTTTCATTTAAACATCAATACATTATATGGTGACGCATTATCTCATGTAATATTATCGCAACTTATTGACGTTAAAACTATTTAATAGCGATCCAAAACATCTCTTTTGAGCGTGGTCGTGAAGCGCCCGGTTTGATACTACGGATTTTACTAAAATCAAGCTGCATCTGCTTGCGTAATTCTTGTGTACCTTCGCCTTGAAACACTTTCATAATAAGCGCGCCACCTTCTGGTAAGGTTGCAAGCGCGAAATCGACCGCAAGCTCACATAAGTACATCATACGCGGCTGATCGATTGCGCTATTACCGGCAGTATTAGGGGCCATATCAGATAACACCACATCGACTTGTCTATCGCCCACTTCCGCCATGATACGGTCAAATACTTCGGCCTCGCGAAAGTCGCCTTGAATGAAGGTGACGTCTGGCAAAGTATCCATAGGCAAAATATCAGAAGCAATCAATATGCCTTTTTCGCCGACCAGTTGACCTGCGACTTGAGACCAGCTACCAGGGGCGCTACCCAAATCAACAACCGTCATACCTTTTTTAATCAGGTTGGTTTTCTCATTTATCTCTAACAACTTATAAGCAGCGCGGGCACGGTAGCCATCCTTTTGAGCCTTTTGCACATAGTGATCATCAATGTGCTCTTTCATCCAAGCACTACTGCTTTTTGACAATTTTTTATTTTCAATACGTGTGGCCAAAATTCCTGCTCCTATGATTTTGCAAAATACTCATAAACGTCTATTAAACGGTCTTTCATTAAATAATTTTCTGATAAGCAGCTTTTAATACGTACTCAACTATTCTCACTGAGCGATTAATTAAGCCATTCATCCGTCTTAGACGATTAAACGGTCAAATTTTCTTAGTGAAAACGCTGCTTTATAAGGCCGTAGCGTTTATAATGTGCTCATACTTGCAGTTTAACATTTTCATTACGTAAAATCGTGCAAAATCCTGCTGTTCTCATGCAAGATGGTCATAGATTATTTATAATGCTCATTAATTGCGCTTAATCGCATCATTTTTTATTTTTACCAAACTCTAGGAATTCTATGCAACTTGATAACGCAACCATCAAACGCCTAAAAGGCATTGGTCATGATCTCAAACCTATTGTTATGATTGGCAATAAAGGTGTCACGCCAAGCATCACAGAAGAGATTGATCGCGCCTTATCAGATCATGAACTGATTAAAGTAAAACTGCCTGCTGGCACCAAAGAAGAGCGTGATGTCATCGGTGCTGAGCTTGCCGCTACTGCTAAGGCGACGTTGATTCACTCAATTGGTCGCATGGCGCTATTGCTTCGTAAAAATCCAAACGCCAATCCTAAACTATCGAATCTTGCCCGTAACGCTTAGTCGTTTATTATTGGTAGGCCGCTTAAAAACAAGCTTATCCTGCTGATATGCCAGTTAGATTTTTAGATTATAAAAGCCGTGATGCATCTTTGCTCGCGGCTTTTATGTTATTTATCGCTTAGGATTTACTGATATCGAGTATTTGATATGAATAATAGTGCGTATCAAATATTATAATACCTATATTTGAGGTAATAAAGACATGAGCCAGCGTTTTGATTTACGTCTAGCAACTGAAACTTTAGCAGAGGATGCACAGCAACTTGGTGTGACGGTAGAAACCTTACAAAACATTAGCGTGCAAGTAACCGCAACGCTTGTAAAGCAGCCAAACGCTTACTTAGAGCTAGAGTATTTTGTGACGCTACCTACTGAATCGTTAGATACTCAATTCAATTGGCCAAAGTGGCAATCAGAGCAAGTAGGCTTTACTGATTATCTATGGGAACAGACTTGCCTTGAATACTTCTTTACAGGTAAGTTAATCGTTAACGACCGTTCGATAAATAGTGACTGTTTAATAAATAATGACAATACAGCCAACACTCATGAAACAACGGCGTATGTCGAGATAAACGCAAGTCCTGACGGTCGTTATGCAATGTATCAGTTTAAAAGCTATCGTAACCCTGCGACACTTCCACCAAAACCTTTGCTGCAAGCAGATGGACAGACACGCGCCTCTATCGATTGGATTGATACCTCAAATCAGCAAATGCCCTTAGTAGAGACCAAAGCTTCTAGCCAGTTATCGACAACATCTAAAAGCTCAGCACCTAAAAACATATCTCCTAAACTGTATCACTACGAGCGCAGCTTTAGAGTGCCATTAAACCAACTGTCCAACGAAACAGTGGGAATCAAGAATACTGCCATCGAATACATGCATCCTTGTGTCATTTTATACTTTGGCAACACGGCTTTATATTTCGCTCCCAAACACGCCTCCCCGCCTGACTTCCACGATCGTCATTATTGGTCAAGATTTAACCATAAATCGACGCTGATTAAATAGCTACTTTTGAAGGTTTGATACCATCATTCAAAGCGCAAAAAAAAACTCAGTAATATCACAAAAGATATTACTGAGTTCGGAGAAAACGCTTAACTTAAAAAGCCATTAAAAGCAGCTAAACGATTCTTATTTGTCAGCCATTGCAAGGTAGATACCACGGTTTGAGGCATCATCAACGTATTTTGAATCGCGCCATGTTGTATAGCTATTAACACCGCTATATGGGCTGATACCGTTTTGACGGAAATCAGACACCCAGCCATTACCATCAAATATCTGGATATGGCCATGTGGACGTCTTGAGCTACGATCATAAACAATAACGTCACCAACTTGGGTCGGCATATTGTTACTAATTTTGCTAAAGCCTGCTTGTGACAATGTGCCACGAGAGGCATATTGATAGGCTGAAGGATTAGGGGTAAATTCATAGCCAGCTGATTGTAGCGCTTTACGTACGTAACGAGCACAGTAACCAGAGCTGTTAGATAAAGCGACTCGTGATGCATTTGCTGCTGCAATAGCAGGCGCAGAATAACGATCTGGTACTGTATTTGCTTGCTGCTGACGCTGCTCATAAGACAAACGACTGGTTAGCGAAGCAAGCTGATATTCTTTTTGTTTTGCATGAGCACTGAGGTTATCAATCGCTTGGCTGATTTCATCGTTACTAGATACATAAGCACCGCTATTGGTGCTGTAGATATTACGACTTGAACCATAGTTCGAAGCAGCAGAGATATTTGTGATGGTATGAGTCAAGGTATTATTTGATTGAAAGGTGGTTTCGGCAGCACCACTTGTCTGTGCCACGCCCATTCCCAATACTGACAAAATTAATAAAGCTTGTTTCATAAATTTACTACCTATTGTGAATACGGGATTGCTCGTCATCCGTGACGAAGCATGAATTAGTTTAGAAAATATAATCATAAGACAAACATGATAAAATCTTTAATAGAACAGCTCACTCTTGTTTCTTCAATGACGAACGCTGAAATTATTAACAGCTTAGCCATGTGCTTCTTCAATCGCTTTAGATGAGTTATGACGATGTCAAAAAAACAACCTAACCGACTTGCTAAACTTATTGATCATCAAGCTTTTGCTGGCAGTGCGCTACCTCAAACTCTTGCAGACAATATGCGTTTATATATACAAGCAACCACTGAAGTAAAAGAGCTTTTGGTAGATTGTCTACCAGAGGAAATTCTCAGTAACTGCTGGGTTGTGGGTTTAACCGCTGAGCAATTAATACTCAGTGTAGGCTCAATGACTGCTGCTAATCATATCCGCTATTTACAGAGTGCTTATTTGCAGGTGTTAACAGAGCAGTCAATTACATTTAAACAACTCAAGCAAATTCGCGTCGTAGTGGCCAAGATATCTGCTGATAATCATTATTCTAAATCATCATCAGCGTTGTCAGCACCCTTATCAAAGCCTCATAAAGGCCATGAAAATCAGGCCTTTAGCCAAAACACAAAGCGGACTATATCACAGGCTGCAGAGAGTGTCACCACTGATGAAAACCTTAAAAAAGCACTTTTGCGCTTAGCAGGTCAGTAAAAACTCTCATTTCCCATTGTAAAGTTATGTAAAAAAACCAAGTAGTTGACACCGCCAGCGCTGGGTTTTTGTAATCTCGTAAACAAAAAAAATCATCTGTCAGTGCTATTCACATTGTGAACATAACCAACAGATGATTTCATTATTCTCTACAGCTTTTACCTTACCTACTATGTAGCATATTTCTTATAAAACTATTAGGAAAGCATCCATTTAAACGAATATTGTTTGACCTTACTTATAACCAATTAATGTAATATTGCGTAATTGTTTCGATACTTCGTGTATATTCCTGTATTCATCCTTAGACAGTTAAGCTATTCAAAGGTAAATATTCGATAGGACAAGTTACATTGTCATCAAATGTTACAATTTCAAAGTTATTATGATCCGATAAAATCTCACGAACCAATAAATTATTCAATGCATGACCAGATTTGTAGGCATTAAAACGACCTAAAATTGGATAGCCGATTAAATATAAATCGCCAAGCGCATCTAAAATTTTATGACGGACGAACTCATCATTGAAACGTAATCCTTCTTCATTAAGGATATTGGCCTCATCGATGACAATGGCATTGTCCATGCTACCGCCTAATGCCAAATTGTTCTGACGTAAAGTTTCAATATCACGCAAAAAACCAAAAGTACGCGCTGAACTCAATTGTTCGATGAAGTTTTGGGTAGAAAACTGTAGCTGTGCATGTTGGAAATTTTTATCAATCGCAGGGTGGTCAAAATCAATTTCGAAATTTAATTCAAATCCTTCATAAGGACGTAGCTCTGCCCATTTATCGTCAACTTTAACGCGTACCGATCTTACGATTTTAATAAATCTCTTTAAAGCATCCTGCTCACGGAAACCTGCTTGTAATAGCAATCCCACAAACGGTGCAGCACTGCCATCCATAATCGGTATTTCTGAAGCCGACACACGGACTAATAGGTTATCAACCCCAAGACCAGCTATGGCACTTAGCAAGTGCTCAACCGTACCGACACGCGTACCACCAAAAACAAGATTTGATGACATCATGGTATCTTGTACCAAAAATGCACTCGCAGGAATGGGCAGGCTACCGGCAATATCCGAACGCTCAAAAACGATTCCGGTATTAACTGGCTGCGGATGAAATTCTAAATCAACAGGTTGACCACTATGAAGACCAGTACCGGTAACGGCTATTGCTGTTTTTATGGTTCGTTGGTTCATGGCTGTCTTCTCACATATTTTGTTACAATTGGCATAGTGTAGCATTACCCGCCCCTGCTTCGCTAGCGTTAAAAAGCGTTAATTTCCTTATTTCTTTGATTAATAACATTTATCATAACTCTATTATTGCTGGCTTTTATGTCTCAATAATTGATTAATCGCTACGAAATAGTGAGTTTTAGGGACGTTTTATCCTATAAAGTGTCTTACACTGAAATTGTTTAACCATGTCTTTTTATAGATATTTATAGCTTTTACTTAAGCGATTTTATAAATAGACCTTGGTTATGTACAGACACAAAAAAGCCAGCGATTGAGCGCTGGCTTTTTTAATGATAAGTATTTATAAATGACTATTTGTTTTGTTGACGCTTAAGATAGTCTTGAATGCTATTAGTCTTAGTTTTAGTCTGTTCTGGCGCAGCATTTGAACGGATTGGATTTTCTTGGTATTGAGCTTGAGACTGTTTTTGACTGTTTAGCGCACTGGTATGCAAGTTTGGATCAACAGGCTGTGTGCTGTTTACAGATGGCACAGGCTGCTCTACTACTTCAGGCTCATCACCTGCATTTTCATCTAAGGTCAGACCTGTTGCGATAACGGTCACATGCAAATCGTCGCCCATTTTTTCATCAATAACAGAGCCATAGAAAATATGCGCCTCATCTATGTCAGTAATTTCTTCTACTATGACACTGATTTTGCTCATTTCATCCAATGACAAAGACTCAGAAGAAATTACGTTAACAAGTAAGCCTTTAGCATTCTCTAAACGCAAATCGTCAAGCAATGGCGATCTAATGGCTTTTTCGGTCGCTTGACGCGCACGATCATCACCGCTGGCACGACCAATACCCATCATCGCATGGCCTTTTGCTGTCATTGCAGTACGAATATCATTAAAATCGATATTAATCATACCTTCGCTGGCGATGGTTTCAGCAATACCTTGAACCGCATGCAGCAGAACATCATCCGCTTTTTTGAAAGCGTCTTGCATAGAGATGTTGCCGTAGACACTCATTAACTTATCATTTGGGATCGTAATAATAGAGTCGACGAAGTTGGTTAGCTGTTCAATACCCGCTTTAGCAGCCTTGATACGTTTGCCACCTTCAAACTTAAATGGTGTGGTGACTACTGCGACTGTCAACACTTCCATTTCTTTAGCAATACGCGCAACCACTGGTGCTGCACCAGTGCCAGTACCGCCACCCATTCCAGCGGTGATAAACACCATATCTGAGTGTTCAAGTAACGCACGAATCGCTTCTTCGTCGCTTTCTGCAGCTTCACGACCAACTTCTGGGTTCGCTCCTGCGCCTAGACCACGGTTTGTTTTTGCGCCAAGTTGCAATTTATGCGGTGCGGTCAAACGATCAAGCGCCTGTTTATCGGTATTAGCACAGACAAACGTTACACCTCTAATCCCTTGTTGTACCATATGTTCAACTGCATTACCGCCACCGCCGCCTACACCGAATACAGTGAAGCTTGCCTGGCCATTATTTTGAAGCTGGTTATCATCTGGCATGGTGTATTTTGACATAAAAAGGTTTCTCCAGTTGCAGATAGCGTGATGGTCGATACGTGTTAACACACTCATATGGCGCGCTATCGACTTACTATATATAAATGTATTGAAATAAAACAGGGCAATGGCTTAAATAGTAACGCTTAGCCCAAATATGCCGTTATTATACAGGGTATTACTTTTAATATTGTTGCATGGTCTTAAGCGCAAAATACTTATCTATAGGCTATAAATATTTTGCCAGCAGAATCCCCGCAGAATTATAGTATCTTTTTTAATACACTAGCAAAACGTTGCCCTGCACTTTGAAAGACGCCAGTCACTCGGTTTTTTTGAATCGCTTCAGGCTCACTTTTTTCACTACGCCGAAACTGCTCGCTTTGACTATATAGTAATGTCCCAAATGCCGTTTGATAAGCGCGATCATTGACCTGAAGATTTAGCTGCTTAAATGATTCATCATTATCAAAATGGTTATAAGCACTAATGGCAGGATGGGTATTGGTCAATACCACTGGCATTTTAAGCAATTTCTTGGCAAACGGTATCATGCCTTTAATTGAACTACCACCACCTGTCAGCACAATGCCTTTATCAATATAGCTTAATAGGTCAGCTTCATGCAGCTGGCGAACCACCTCAGTAAAAATCTGCACGTAACGAGCTTCAATAATACGGGCTAAATTATAGATACCGATATTAATTTCATCGCCTGACCCTTGTGGCTTAAAGATAAAAAATGAGCTTGGATCTACACTATTGACATCGACCGTGCCATACGATTTTTTTAGCTTTTCAGCTTCTATCATAGAGATACCAACATCTGCCGAAATGTCCATCGTCACCTCATGACTACCGGTCGCGATGCAATGCGTAAAAATCAGCTTATTTTCTTTATAAACACAAATACTGGTAGTACTAGCGCCGATATCGATTAAACAAACGCCCTGTTGGCGCTCTTCACTCATCAAGCTATATTCTGCACTGGTCACCGCATCAAAAACGATATGGTCAATACCAACATCACAGCTTTGCAGTAGTTTTTGGATATTTTGACGGCTCGCAACCGGCATCATCATCATGTGATACATCACGGCAATGTTGTGCGCCACCATGTCAATGGCGTCATCCACCATAAACTCTTGATTATCAATATAAATGCCTTGCTGGCAACAATGCATCAAATAGTAATCCGACGACAAATCTTGTGACTTAGCATTCGATAACGCCTGCACCATATCTTTGGTACGTACGACTTCGTCTTCTACTCTAACATCACCGGTACTGTTTTTGCTCAACAGTTCAGGTGTTGCCATCGTTAACCACACACTATGCACGCGACAATTGGCGGTATCTTCCGCTTCTTGAATGGCTTGTTTGATAGCGCCTTGCAAACGTTCGCGATGCTTTATTTGACCTTGATAAAAGTCACTATTTTTAACTTGCCCAACACCCATAATACGAATGTCTTTTGCAGAGACAACGCTGCCAATAACGACATAAACTGCCGTGGCACTTAGATGGACAACAACCAGATTTTCAGTATTTTTCATGGTACCAGACAAATTATCGCTAAACAGGAGACCAAATGATGTCTCCATTAAATCATTAAAAGGGTTATCATCAAACGATGATATTGTAGGGTAATTCTTTATACTAAGAAAGTAGATAAATATAGTGTATTGACTACTAATTTACTACTTTATTTCTGCTGTGCTTTTATGGTGGTGTTTCATTATCTTGTGGCGGCGCTATATTCCATGCAATGGTAAATCCATTTTTGTAACGAAGATCTACTGACTGTATCTCCTCACGGCGATTGCTCAATTGGTTATCAAGCAGCTGACTTAAATTCAACAGTTTTTGTGCTGTATTTTCATTGTCAACGATAACCCGTAACCCATTATCAAAACGAATCAACCAAGTCATTCTAGGGGACAGAATGATATCTGCAACTTGCAGATCAAGCGGTGCATACCAATCATTTACTTGCTGCATCTGTTGCATAATAACGGGCGCTTGAGCAATATCACCTTGCAAAGTCGCAAAGCGCTCCTGCGTTAAGTCCCTACTATCAGCAGGGACAAAAACGCTGCCTTTTGCATCAACCAAACGCTCAGTACCAAAATTGGCCACGGCCTGTTTGGGTAATGCGGTGACCACAATACCACGCTGCCAATCACGGCTAATACTCACTTGGTCAACCCAAGCCAGACCGGTCGTAATATCTCGCAACGCTTGTAAATCAGAGGTAAAAAAACTGCTCACACTCTGTTGGTTCATAACCTGCTGTAGCGTTCGATATTGTGCAACCGTCAATCCTTGGTTGCTGACATGAATAGCAGCGGGAGGAGCATCACGTAACGCTTTACCACCCATTATCAATATCAATACTAACAAACCTAGCACCAATACGGTAAAAAAGTATTTGACGGTAGTCGGTACTTGAAAGTTCGGTTTTGGTTGACGGGTTTTATCACTCATCAAGTCAGCTACGTCATTGACAGTTTGAGCCATAATAAACGTCGTCCCTATATTTATATCTGAATATTTATATCTGATTAATAATTGCATAGAGCTGATGATGCTTTTTATTAATGTAGACCTGCTTATCGCTTTATCATTCGTAGAAATCTATTTGATAGATATGCTATCAATTTACTTGTCTAAAAGGCTATATAAAATGTGATAATGTCCATTTAAACGTAACATTTTTCTCAATTAATGAAGGACTTAACAGAGAGTTGCATAAATATCACCAAAATAGACTGGTGGTTACAATATTAACGCATTTTACCTTTAAACAATAGCCTAACCCCTACTACTAACAACGAATTTACACAAGTTTACATGAAGCTGTGGTATAGCAGCTCTAGCGATACATTAACCTTTTTAAACACCACTATTTATCTGATCTAAAACTATGTCAAAAGTGTTAAATACATTTTTCTGCCAGTTATTTCAGGGTGGCTTTTTAACCAATTTTTAAATCAAAAAGCTGACGCTTTTGATAAGTATTTATAATGTTTGCGCTAAAATATGCCAACATAAGCTATCAAAGTCCATACCACGAGCTTTAGCCGCCATCGGAACCAAACTATGACTGGTCATACCTGGTACGGTATTAATCTCAAGCAGCCAAAAGTTACCTGCTTCGTCTTGCATCGCATCAATACGTCCCCAACCTTTAGCATCGACGGCACGAAACGCTGCCAAGCTTAAATCTTGCAGATGCTTTTCATCAGCGGCACTTAGACCACAGGGAATATAGTAACTGGTATCGTTACGATTGTATTTGGCTTCAAAATCGTAAAAATTGGTAATATCAGCAGGCTCTAAACGAATCACTGGGTATGATTCATCATCAATAATAACAATGGTAAATTCGCGACCAGTAATCCAACGCTCAGCCATTACCACATCACCGCACTGTACCGCTGTCGCATAAGCAGCTGGCAACTCATCAAGGTGATTAACCTTAGTCATACCAATACTTGAGCCTTCGTGTACCGGTTTGATAATAAGTGGTAGTCCTAACATATTGACCACTTGCTGCCAGTCAGTCTCAGCGGTAAGCAACGAAAATGGTGCCGTTGATAAGCCACAACCTTGCCACAGCTGCTTGGTACGCACTTTATCCATACCGAGTGCCGATGCTAAAATACCCGAACCTGTCTGCGGAATATCAAACCATTGCAGCACGCCTTGTAACAGACCATCTTCGCCGCCGCGACCATGTAAGACGTTAAACACACGGTCATAATCACGCAGTTCGGTAATATCTTGATGCTTAGGATCAAAATGGCTGGCATCAACACCTTGGTTTTGTAGTGCTTGCAATACAGCAGCACCACTATCTAAAGAAACACTGCGCTCGTTGCCACTGCCGCCGTAGATAACAGCGACTTTACCAAATTCACTGGCCTCTTTTACCTTGCTTTCTTTGATAGCTGGCAATACATCCGCGCTTTGGCTATCGTTGTTTATTTTATCTTGCTCTGCTCGTGCAGCTGCGGCTAATGCGGGTTCTGGATTAATAATAGGGGCAGCGTTATTTTGAGCATCACCTTTAATGTTGTTTTCAATACTATCTTTAATATTGCCTCTAGCGTTTTGCTCAGTACTATCGACGCCTTGGTTTATATTATCGTTATTTTTTTGCGTATTATTCATGGTCATCATTAGTGCTCCTAATATTTTGAAAGCAATGCTTATAAAGATTATTTGATATAAAGATTGTTAGCGGCCAATTCGATCGCTATTTGTCCCACATTACCAGCACCTTGGGTAATTAACATATCATTTGCTTTGAGTAGGCGCTGCATTACAGGGGCGATATTGTCTTTATCAATAATCGTCGGCTCAACAGCACCGCGCAAACGAATACTACGTGCCAAGGCTTTGGTATCCGCACCTGCAATCGGACTTTCACCGGCTGAATAGACATCTAACAACAATAATTCATCAACACTTGAGAGTACTTCAACAAAGTCATCAAAGCAGTCGCGCGTACGGCTATAACGATGCGGCTGAAAGATCATGACTAAACGGCGCTCAGGAAAGCTTTGACGGGCGGCTTTAATAGTAGCATCGACTTCTTTAGGATGATGACCGTAGTCATCAATCAGCAAAACATCGCCATCATCGATAGTGACAGAGGCATGCTGCTCAAAACGACGACCGACGCCTTCAAATTTTTGCAGCGCACGGGTAATTGCCTGATCATCGACGCCTTCGTCGGTGGCCATAGTAATAGCTGCAAGCGCATTGTAGACATTGTGCACACCCGGAATATTTAGGGTCAGACGTAATGGCTCATGATCACGGCGCAATACCGTAAAATGTGTTTTTGTACCTTCGGTAACCAAATCAATGGCCTGTACATCGTTAAAGGGCTCAAGACCAAAAGTTAATACCGGACGCCCAATATCATCAATCATCGCATACAGTTCAGGGTCATCACCGCAAACAACGGCTAAACCATAAAATGGCATGTTTTGTAAAAACTGAATATAGGCGGCTTTTAGTTTATCAAAACTATTGCCATAGGTTTCCATGTGATCTTGATCGATATTGGTCACGATCGCTGCCATCGGATGCAATGATAAAAATGACGCATCAGATTCATCCGCTTCCGCAATTAAAAATCGACTGCTACCCAGTGCTGCATTTTTACCTGACGCATTGAGCTTGCCACCAATCACATAGGTCGGATCAAGATTGCCTTCAGCCATCATGGTAGTCAGTAAGCTGGTGGTGGTGGTTTTACCATGCGCACCAGCAACGGCGATACCATGACGGTAGCGCATCAACTCGCCAAGCATATCTGCACGGCGTACCACAGGAAGACGTGCTTCCAGTGCCGCTTTTACTTCAGGATTGCTACGGTCAATGGCAGACGATACGACAATGACATCCGCATGAGCGATATTTTTAGAATCATGGCCGATGGTAATATTTATACCAATCTGCTGTAAGCGTTTGGTAACGAGGCTCTCAGCAATATCAGAACCACTTACTTGATAGCCTTGATTCTTCATTACCTCAGCGATACCGCACATCCCCGAACCACCAATACCGATAAAATGTAAATGCTGAATACGGCGCATTTCCGGTATTTCAATCAAACGTTTAGTTAGGGCTTTAGCGGAGGTTGGCATAACGTTTTCTCTTTATAGAAGACTGATAAAATGTATGAAAAATAATGAGCGTTTACATCATTACTTAATTACTTATAATGTTTGCCAGATAATATCGGCAACTTGTTGGCAGGAATCACGATTGGCAAGTGCATGACCTTTTTTTGCCATCTCTAAGCAAGCGGATCGATCAAGCAGAGCAAGCTCATCACTCAAACTTTTAGGGGTTAATTCGCTTTGTGGTAATAAAACCGCTGCTTTATGTAGCGTTAAGGTGCGAGCATTTGCCGTTTGGTGATCATCAACCGCACTTGGTAGTGGCACAAAAATCGCCGCAATACCGACGTTTTGGATTTCAGTGACCGTTAACGCGCCAGCACGGCAGACAATAATATCAGCCCAATTATAGGCAGCAGCCATATCATCGATGAATGGCTGTACAGTAAACTGATGAGCGCTTAAATCTTCACTATCATATGACGCTTGCGTGGCTGCTTCATTATTGCGTCCACATTGATGACGCACTTCAAATGGACGCTCAAGCAATGCCAAAGCTTTTGGCACAGTATTATTTAGTGCTTGGGCGCCGAGGGAGCCGCCAACGACCAACAGTTTAAGTGGTGAGTGGTCACTTATATCATAGCGCGCAGATGGCGCTGCTACACCGGTAATGGCATTACGTACCGGGTTACCAACGGTTTCAATCTTACGATCAAGCTGGCTATTGGCAAAGGTATTCTCAAAGGCTTGCAACACTTTGGTGGCGATTTTAGCTAAATAACGATTACTCATACCGGCAATGGCGTTTTGCTCATGAATAATCAGCGGTGTGCTGGTAATACGGGCGGCAATACCACCGGGCGCACTCACATAACCGCCAAAACCAACGACCATATCGATCTGATTACTGCGGATAATTTTAATTACCGCCATCGTCGCTGATAATAAAGTAACGGGCATTTTCAGCAAACGCCCAACCCCTTTACCACGCAAGCCTTGCATAGCAATAGCATGAAAAGTATAACCCGTCGGTGCAACCAAGCCATTTTCCATGCCATTGGGCGTCCCTAACCAGTGAATAACTGCACCGCGTTGGGTCAATTCCTCAGCAACTGCAAGCGCTGGAAATACATGCCCGCCTGTACCAGCAGCCATCATTAATATATGCGGTGTTTTCATGAACGCCTGCCTATCTTTTCTTTATTTATATGAAGGACTTATTATCCTATAGCTATCTTGACCATCTTAGCCATCGAGCAGTGAGAGCGCTATAAAAGCCCGCACAGTAAAGCCCGCATAGTATAGTGTAAATCGTTATCTGATATACAGCATTTTCTATCTTACCAATAACAAAAATCCAAGCCGTGAGCAATCGCGGCTTGGCTTAAATAACTACTGCTAAACAATCATAAAAACATCAGTTTTAACGATGTTTCGACGACATATCTTAGCATAACTATTTTTTGATCATTGTGCACATAGATTAGTGATAAATCACTCTATCATTACTGCTTTGCTCAAATCGCCAGTTTTTGCTCGATTGCGATAATGAAATCGGTCGCAATATCCGTACCGCATTGATCATCAATCTCACGGACACACGTAGGACTGGTGACATTAATCTCAGTAATGCGACCGCCAATTAAGTCTAAACCGACGAACATCAGCCCTTTCTCTTTCACGATGGGTGCGACCACTTCAGCTACTTGGCGTTCGATATCAGTCAGTGGCATTGCCACGCCGCTACCACCGGCAGCCAGATTACCACGTGTCTCACCTTTAACAGGAATACGTGCCAAGCTATAATCTACCACGACGCCATCGACGATAAGGACACGTTTATCGCCTTCTTTAATCTCTGGCAGATAACGCTGCGCCATGATTGGCAGTGTTTCAAGCTCGGTCAATACTTCTAGCGTCACGCCAATATTTGGGCTATCAGCAGTTAGACGGAAAATACCAGTGCCGCCCATGCCATCTAATGGCTTCACAATCACGTCTTGCTGCTCAGTGATAAACTTACGAATATGTGCCTGTTTACTGGTCACAATCGTTGGACTCATATAGTCGCTAAACCACGTGGCAAACAATTTCTCATTACAGTCACGAATGGCTTGTGGGTCATTGACCACTAACACTCCTGCTGCTTTGGCATGATCGAGCATATAAGTCGCATAAATAAAACGCATATCAAACGGCGGGTCTTTACGCATCAAAATAACGTCATAGTCGCTGACCGAACCTGTCGTCTTATCCCCTAACGTATAAAAATCTTCAGGGTCACGCTTTACGGTGACAGACTGCGAATCTATCATCAACTGCCCGCGATCCAACCATAAATCATGGATTTGGCAGTAGCCGAGGCTATGACCGCGGTCTTGCGCCGACCACATCATCGCTAAGCTGGTGTCTTTTTTATAATTAACCTGCTCAATAGGGTCCATAATTACAAGTATATTCAAAGATTTTTTTGGATTTTTTTGGCTCATAATAAGACTCATTTACGTTGTACTATTAATAGGTAAAACGGATACAAACAATATGCTGGTATGTCAAGATATAGACTATTAAATTGAAAAAAATACAGTGCTGCTGGGATAAATTTTTCGAAGCCTCTGGAGTGCAAAGCGCACAGCAAGCAAGGAAAATTTATACCAACAGCACACTATATTTAACGTGCCACTTTTATTGGAGAACTGACTATAGCTAGTAATGACTGAAATAAATTATACGCCGTACTGGGCGCGATAATGCTGCATTTTTGCAAGCTGGGTCGCGTCTTTATGCTGGCCGCTGGCGTCTGTTAGGTAATTGATTAAATCATCGATATCGACAAGAGCACGTACTGGTACTTCTAAGGTTGCTGCCAGCTCTTGGATGGCAGAATGCTCAGCCAAGCCTTTTTCTTTACGGTCGAGGGCAACGATAATACCGGCAACGCTTGCCCCTGCTTGCTCTAATATCTCAACTACTTCACGCATGGCCGTGCCAGCCGTGATGACATCATCGAGTATCCATACCGACTGACCACTGACATCGGCACCAACCAAATTACCACCTTCGCCATGAGTTTTAACTTCTTTACGGTTATAGCCCCATTTAGCATTGATACCATGATATAGCCATAACGCTTGCGCAGTAGCGGCTACAAAAGGAATGCCTTTATAAGCGGCACCAAAGATAACCAGTTCTTTATTATCAGAACCATTAGCATGCTGCATTTGTTCAGCTAAGGCATCAGCATAACCACGCGCTAATAACGATAACATTTCACCCGACGCAAGCAAACCTGCATTAAAAAAATACGGGCTAATACGTCCAGATTTTAAGACAAACTCACCAAATTTCAGCACCTGATTGTCTAAAGCAAGCTGAATAAAGTCATGAGATGAAAATGAAACATTGTTAGCATGTTGAGCGTTGTTAGCATGTTGGGCGTTAGGCATTGAGCATTCCTATTAACAAAGAGAAGATTTAAAAACAGATATTATGATGCGCATTATAGGCGTTGTGGTTTAACTTGACCAACCATTGATATCATAATCTTGCATATCAGGATAACGCGTCAATAGACCACAACGTGATGAGATATTAAAGTAGCACTGACCATCATGACTCACTTGTATATCCCAACCCAAATAATGGGCGGCAACAATAACATGTCCTGTAAAAATCCGAATTTGGCGGTACGCATGACGCTGTGTTGGCTCGCAGATAATCTGACTGAGCAGATAGCTGCGTATATGCTGACAAATTTGTGCGGCGCTATAGCTATGATTGATGCTTTTGCGACTGCTGCACTGCTTTAAAGCATGTACCGCTACACTACACGCCATAATATCTGTGGCTAAACTGCCCGCGCCTGTTTCAAATTGCTGCGGCTGTAGAATCACTTGCCAATCATCAGCATAAAGACTACTGAGTAGCTCATCAGGATCATAGTTTTTAATCAGTGCGCGCAGAGATAATGTAGCAGCAGACGCCTTAGCTTTAGTAGCGGCTTTGGTGTTAATAGCTTTATTGCCATCTATATCACCTGCTATCAAGTCACCTACTATCGAGTCATCTACTACCGAAAACCCATAACGACTTAGTGTTGGATAAGTTCGAATGGTTTGCTGAATATCGGACATATCAAGCAGGGTCATCTCATTTAATGATGATAGTAACGGTTGCTCACTATGATTATGATAAAAACTAGTCGGAAGCTCGATTAGCTTTGCCGCGCTCAGTAGTGACAGATGCTCAGCCAAAACTTCTGAAGCAATCAGCTGCCATTTCGACAAGTGGTCTTCATTGGGCTGGTAAAAATGCGCAGCATTGCCATATAATCGGTGCAACTGCCCGTTTAGGCGCCGCGCCGGCTCTGGAATATCGCTTAGTGATCTTGCAGGATCAATTGGCAATCGCCTCGGATCAAAATTAGGATGCACAATCGCAGGCTGGTTACTATTGGATAAAACTGCTGACTGCTCAGCATTAACTTCTGCAAGCTGAGCCTCTTCTGCTACAAGCTCAGCATTGAATAAACGGTCATCAGAAGTAGAAGGCTGGGTCATGAAATCTCCATAGGCTAGCGCGTTTAAAACAAAGCACTTAAATAAAAAGCTTAAATAAAAACACTCAAACAACACCTTTAAAAAAACAACATTGAGTCGATATGAATAGGAGTCAGAGTGAAATGAGCGGCATCAAAGCGCCTGTGGTATAACCATTATCTTAGCCTTGATGCTGCAAGATATCTTGATAACCTACTTGCCAATCAGGATAAGTGAGCCAAGCTAATGGAATGTTGCTGTGTAAACGTTTTCCTGTCACCGCTGTTTTTTTATCGTCCACTTCTGGTAGCGTTTCACCTACTTGCTCACTTAACCATGTGGTCAGCTCAAGTGTCGTTACTGGCGCATAATCGGTGGCAATATAAAGTGACTTGGGCGTATCTATGGTCAGTACGTTGATAATAATCGTCACCAAATCGCGATCCATAATACGATTACTCCAATCTTCGGCAGCAATCGGTTCTTTCTGTGCCTCTTTGGCCTTACGTAGACGCATTAATCTTTCGCGGCCATAAATACCGCTTGGGCGAATGATAATAGCTTTGTCACCAAACCCTTGTTGCAATGCTTGTTCTGCTTGCAATATGATTTTTGACGCATCACGTTCGGGGCTGACAGGCGCGGTATGCTCATCGATCCATTCCCCTTTATTTTGCCCATAAATCCCTGTTGAAGAAATAAAGACGACGCGCTCAAGATTAGTCAGCTCACTTGCAAGCGTTGCTAAATGCTGACAAATACTTAAATAGCTGTCGTTATAACCACTGGTCGAATACTCATCAGGCGTTACGATAACAGCAATACGCGTAAAGTCTTTTAACTTCTCGACAGTCAATGTCAGCGCATCCGCTTGTATAAATTTCGCACTATCATCTAACTGATAATGGCTACGTTCACGACGCGCCAGCCCAGTGACAGACAAATTGTCTTGAGCAAGTTTATTAGTCACCGGTAAACCAATGTCGCCCTGTCCAATAATAAGTAATTTCTGAGTGGACATAACTTATCCTTATTTATAATGATCGTTAATCAATAATGCGAATAACTGCCTTTAAAATGCACGTTTACTTCAATGTAAAAGGCAACAGCTAGTTAAAAATAACGCATATAAGACAGTTTTATATCATCATTAGCATCGACACGCTCTTGCCAATCGTAGCTGGCATTAAGCCTTAGCGCTTGTTTTTTATCGATATCATACTGTAGCCCAAGCGTGGTAATCGGCTGCCAATAGTGACCAGTTACCTCGAGCTCATCGCTGCTGCCATGATACCAATACGGCAGTTGCAATTCAGCTTGCACGCGTAACTGATTGTTAATTTGATATAGGCAGCCAGCATTTACCCCTGCCCCCACGCGGTAGCCTTTATTAATACCGCGTCCTGCTTGCACCGCTCCTGTCGCCAAGGTATAGCACAGCTGCGGCGGCATCTCGCCAGAGTTAGCAGGCGGCGTTCCAAATGCCCACGATTTACCATACTCTAAAGTAGTGCTTCCTACTAAATGATCACGCCCACCTTCTTGTGAGCCATCATTGATACGCGTGGCTTCAACACTCGCGCCCCACGTCTGGCCTTTTTTAGCAGTATTGACAGGGTTAAACGAACGTCCGCGAATTAAAGTAAAATTCTGCAAAACGACACTTTTTGGCTGATTAATCTGGTTCTCATCCTTGTCATACAAACGCAATGTCGCTTTGACGCCTTCTAAATCAAAGAACTGCCCAAACCCTGCGGTACGATCAAGCGTATCATGGAAGCCGGCACGTAGACCAAGCTCGATATAGTTGTTATCTCCGCGCTGGCCAATACCAACCTGACCACGCTGCAACGCATGACGATCAAGCGGATTATTATTAGGTGGGGCAATAGTCACTGGCAATAACGTCTGACCATCAGCGCTCAAGCTCGATGACAAATTAATATCGGCTGATTTAATATTGTTTACCGCTTCTTTAGTCAAAGCTTGATAACCCAATTTGGCAGCTTGCACGGCTTTATTTAGCTGTGCTTGGCGTACGCTACTGTCTGCTGGCGTATAAAGGGTGCTTGCTAGCAAGTTTTCAGCTTTAAGTAAATTGACCACATCGGAGGGGATAACGGCATAAGGCAGCTGGCTGAGCAAATGCAGATTGGGGCGTACCACATCGATAAGACGTAAAACCTCCGAAGCACAGTTATCAGTCGCAAAGTAATAGGGCAAACTCAAGTCTTTGGTTTCCCACACATGCAGCATGATTTGCTGCACCTCGCTTGGGGTTAAGTCTAATTGATAGGTCCAAGTATCACGTTCATCTTCTTTTAGATAGTCTGCAAACTTTTTAGGATAAGGATCAATTTCGATCAGATTATCATAGCCACCACTCGCCGCTTTAACGGCATAAATCAAAAAGCTATCGGACGCATCACCATCGACGGTGTCATTAAGCGCATACGCATGATGAATCTGGCTAGGATCAGCCACACTAGCTTTTGAATCAATACGCAATAAAGTATGGCCAAAGGCAGAGATAGGATTGTCTAAATACTCTTGCGCAAACATCAGTGACAACTGTTCAGGCGCTAGCATTGCCATCCAGTCATCAAGCTCTGAGCAGTCAGTTTGTAATGCTGTTTTGTCAATATTTAACGTCTCTGTGAGCCACTGTACGCGCGCAGGAAAACGGCAAAGTACTGAATTGCTATTATTCGTTTTAACATTGCTACTGTTGCTACTATTGCTCGTAGATACTGTTAATTCCTGAGTAAGTGCAACCAGCATGGCGTCAAGTTCCGCTGCTGAATCTTGCTGACCATTGCTAGTTAAGAAAAAACTGCTGTCTTCTACCACGCTTTTATTTTTCTTTTTGCCAAGCAAGCTTTTTTCATCATCGATAAAATATAGTAACCGACGCCATGTTATATGCTGGGCGAGATTGTCCTGTTTTACTTGCTGACGCCACGTTGTTAATAACTGCTCAGCATTCGTGTTTTGGATTTTTTGAACATTTTGGGTATCTTTTTTATTTTCATCTATAGATTTTGCTAAATTTTTAGCAATCAAATCTGGGTTAGTATCAGGGGCAAGTTCACCTGTCGTTACGAGCGATGATGGCGTCGGTAGAAACGCTTGCGCCTGCGCAGTTAAAAGCAACCCTGCAATTGTCAGTGGCAAACGCGCGCGCCTAGTCAGCTGTGTTGGCGTACCCTCTATTGCAATAAGGTTCGAATTAATAGACTTTAAGTTAATAGACTTTAAATTAATAGGCATGAGGTAAAATCTCGCACTGTAGGAGTCATACGCTTATCGCGTTATTAGGTCTGTCGAATTATCAGAATATATATTCTCAATAATTATCTTTTCTATAGGTATGTTTGCTATTAATGTATACAAAATTTATGATAAAAGGCATTTCTACTATGCTTGCTTTATAACATTATAAAAGAGAATACTATGTCCATAGCGTCAGCAATGATTATTAACGATGGTCGATTATCAACGGCCTCTTGGCTGGCATCCCCAAACTGCAATAGAAGACCTAAGAAAATAAGCATTGATACTATTGTGATCCATAATATCAGCTTACCACCGAGTGAATTTGGCGCCTGTGGCACTGACGGTTTACATTATGTTAAGGCCTTATTTACCAATCAATTAGACTGGGAAGCGCATCCGTACTTTAAGACGATTGAAGGTGCAGAAGTTTCAGCTCACCTATTTATAGAGCGTGATGGTGCTGTGACTCAGTTTGTTAATTTTAATGAGCGTGCATGGCATGCTGGCAGGTCTAGTTATCTTGGTCGACCTGAATGTAATGATTATAGCATTGGCATTGAACTTGAAGGGTCAGATTTTGTGTCCTTTACATCCGCGCAGTATGCCGCACTTGCACAAGTAGTCGCCGCTATCTATGACGCCTACCCTAAAACCCGCCGGCATCTAACCGGTCATAGCGATATTGCCCCTGGTCGCAAGACTGACCCCGGTGATTATTTTGAATGGGTAAAATTGCGCGAGATGGTAGCCAACAAACTTGAGGACTAGCTCGTATTAGTAGCTCTGTTAATAGCACGCCTAATTTCCACATCCAATTCATTTACCGCTGCTATGAAAGTGCTATAATCTGTCAGTTTTTTGACCTTAGTACATCAATAAATAAATTAGCAAACCACTCAGCATAATAGGTTCTCATGGCAAAAAGTCGGTTATTTCGTTCAACCATGGTAGTCAGTAGCATGACCATGCTGTCGCGTATTTTAGGTCTGGTACGTGATATCGTATTACTAGGCGTCTTTGGCGCTGGTGGTCTGATGGATGCCTTTTTGGTCGCCTTTAAGATACCTAATTTTTTACGTCGTCTATTTGCTGAAGGCGCGTTTAGCCAAGCCTTTGTGCCCGTCCTATCAGAATATAAAGAGAAATATAGCTTACAAGAGGTACAGATATTAGTCAGCCGTACTTCAGGTGCGCTGTTGCTAATTTTGTCCATGCTCACTGTCGTGGTGATTTTAATGGCGCCGTGGGTAGTGACTTTATTTGCTCCGGGTTTTGCTGATCAGCCTGATAAGTTTGCTATTACTGCTGAATTGCTACGTCTAACCTTTCCTTATTTGCTATTTATATCAATGACTGCTTTTGCTAGTGGTATTTTGCAAAGCTACGGACGCTTTGCTGCCCCTGCTTTTGCGCCGGTATTATTAAATCTATGTATGATTGGCGGCGCGTTGGTATTTTCTCCCATGTTCGAGACGCCCATTATGGCGCTCGGTTATGCGGTCGCTATTGCCGGCTTATTACAACTATTACTCCAGTTACCGCAGTTGTCACAACAAAAGCTATTAGTTCTGCCTAAAATCGATTTTCAGCATGAAGGTGTCAAGCGCATATTAAAGCTGATGTTGCCTGCTATTTTTGGGGTGTCGGTTACTCAGATTAATCTACTATTAAATACTATCTTTGCTTCATTGATGATTGGTGGCTCGGTTTCATGGTTATATGCCGCTGAGCGCATGAGTGAGCTGCCACTTGGCTTAATTGGTGTGGCCATTGGTACGGTTATTTTACCTAGCCTATCGAAAAGTGAAGCCCAAAAAGACGATATTAGCTTTAAAAAGACTATTGATTGGGCAGCACGTTTAATTATTTTGGTGGGTGTACCTGCATCGGCGGCCTTATTTATACTGTCTGATGTGCTGATGCAAGCGTTATTCTTACGTGGTGAGTTTACCTTACGTGATGCGCAAATGAGTTCGCTCGCGTTACGTAGTATGGCGGGTGGCATATTAGGCTTTATGCTAATTAAAGTCTTTGCCCCTGCTTTCTTTGCTCGTCAAGATATACGAACGCCAGTGAAAATTGGTATTATTTCCGTTTTTGCCAATATGATTTTTAGCGTCATCTTCATCGGGATATTTTACTTTTTTGAGATTCCACTGCATGGTGGTCTGGCACTTGCGACGACCGGCGCATCATTTGTGAATGCAGGCTTATTGTATTATTTCTTACATAAACGCGATATTTTCCGTTTTGGCAGTCACTGGAAAAAGCTGTTTGCGCAGTTTGCGATTTCTACCAGTGCCATGGTCGCTGTGCTTTATGTCATGCTACCCTACTTTCCAACCGATGATGCTCAGTGGCGACGTTTGGTTGCGCTACTGATTATGTGCACGGTCGGTGCACTGATTTATGGTGTGGTGTTATTAGCAACAGGCTTCCGTCCTCGCCAGCTTAAGCATGGTTAGAATGATTTAACTTACGAAACCAAAACAAGGTCAATATGAGAATTGACAATGAATGATGCTGATAGTTGCCATAATGGCTCATTGTTAAATCACTCACTATTAAGGTTTTATATGATAAATCGGCAACTCACAGCTCGACGCTTACCTAAGATTGTTGCGACTGGTTTACTTGGTTTTTCTTTATTTAGTGCCGGACTGCTGATAAGCGGTTGTAGCGATAATGATAATGTGCAGAGCAAGCCAGCGAACGAGACGACAGACAGTTCATCTGCCGTAGAGACTGCTAAGAGTACGGATGATGTCGCGGCTAATGCTGATGTTAATAAGGCTAATACTAATAGTATAGACGACAGTGCCTCAGATACACCCGATACGGACATTGTTAGTCACGATATCAGCCCTATCGCAGCAGCCGTTAAAGAGCCAAGTATACTAACCAATAAAACCCAAGTCGGTACACCAGAAAATACGGTCAAGCTAGCACTTGATACTTTATATTATGGCGATATTGAAAAGGCTGCGACTTATTATAAAGTCGATATGGAAGATTTCGCTGAAGAGTTAAAAAATACTCAGTTTGCCTTTAAGCAGACGGTTGAAGCCGTCACTATTATTGATACCAAATACAACAGCGACAAAACAAAGGCAACTGTTATCGGTGAGCTTATGCTCAAAGGCCAAAAACAACCTGCACCCCTGACTTATGAGCTACAAAAAATCAATGGTGAATGGAAAATATTGGGCTAAAACTGTTCAGTATAAATAACGGGTTTAACGCTTGTTACTATAGTAAGTGCAAAATAAAACACCTATGATTGTCACAACATTCTGCTGATATAAATTTTTCTCGCTTGCTGTGCGCTTCGCTAAACAGAGGCTTCGCAAAATTCATATTAGCAACACTATATTATTTTTAAAGTGAATCGACTATATCGTCTGGAATGACGGTCTTACCAAGCATCACCACATCAGCGATAAAGCCATCCATGTCACAAACCTTTGGCATATAGCCCCATTGCTCAAAGCCAAGTTTACCGAATAGACCTAAACTGGGCTGATTATGAGCAAAAATAAGCGCTATCACATTATGAATCTCAAGGCTTGGCGCTTGATTCAGCATCCAGTATAGCAATAAGCTGCCCAGCCCTTGACCATGGTAATCCTTGTGCAGATAAATGCTAATCTCGCTACTGATATGATAAGCCGGTCGCGCATACAAATCACTAAAGCTGCCCCACGCAACTATTGGGGGACATTCTTTTTGCTTCGCGCTGTCGATAGCTACTATATCTACCATTCTAACGACATAAATAGGTCGTGTTGCACTGTTGAGGTGTTCCTCAAACCAAGCTTCGCGCTCTTCAGAAGTTACTGGCGTTAGATTGGCCGTCGCTTGCTTACCGGCAATACTTTGATTATAAATTGCTAAAATTTCTGCTAAGTCGTCTATGCTTGCGCGCTGCACAAGAAATTTATCGTTGAGCTTGTTTGCTGCTAATAGATGCAGCATAGAATGAGAGACATTATTAGCATCAGACTTAGCAGTGGCGTTAGAAGCAACATCAGACATAGCATTTCCATGATTAACGGTAATTGGTAATAGAGAATGTGCGATAAATTGTTAATTAATAATAAACTCGGAATGAAAAAATAAACCTCAATCAGATAAAAGCACTAACTTTTAAGGTTGCTGGCGTTGTTCTTTTATTATCAGCAGACTATAAGATGTTAGTATGGCTATTTTACTTTATAATAGCTGATTTTAAACGCCTCGATTTTAAATATAGAAGTGTTTTTTCACTTTTTATCTGGTCTTATTTATCATAGCTGAAAATTTATGAACACCTATTTTCTTGAGCAATTGATGACGTCTTCAGACGCTTCGCATAACAACACCAGCCCAATAGCTTTAGCGCCTTGCGTGCTTACTATCGGTAACTTCGATGGCGTGCATTTAGGTCATCAAGCGATGCTTGCTCAAGTCCGCGAGATTGCACAGGCGCGTAATCTTGGCTCTGCGGTCATGATATTTGAGCCACAGCCACGTGAGTTCTTTGCTCCAGCTACTGCCCCGGCACGCCTAACCAATCTTGCTGAAAAGCAGGCGTTGCTAGCAGAATATGGGGTTGAAACCTTGATTGTAGCGGGCTTTGATGCCGAATTTCGCTCGTTATCAGCACAGGCATTTGCAGATATTTTAGCGCGACGCCTCAATGTAAAAGCCTTGGTATTGGGTGATGACTTCAAATTTGGTCATGACCGTACCGGTGACAGCCAGTTTTTGCGTGATTATGGCTTGCATGTGACCAATCTACATACCGTCACAGATAGCAGCGATAAAGCGGCGCGTATTAGCTCAACCCGTATTCGTGATTTATTATTGGCCGGTGATATTAATGCTGCTAATACGTTACTTGGACGCGAGTATGCAATCACAGGAACGGTCGTCGGTGGTGATAAAATTGGTCGAACGATGGACTTCCCTACCGCCAATATTGACTTAAAGCGCATAAAGCCTGCTCTACACGGTATCTTTGCGGTCGATGTCGTCAGCCTCGATGAGGGTGGTAATGTCATACCTAATGGCTTAACAGTTCGCACGGATGGCGAGAATAAAGGTGTAGCAGGGTTGCGTCCGCATAGCTTGTTTGGTACGGCCAATCTTGGCACCAGACCATCGGTGGATAAAAAACACGATTGGCGGTTAGAAGTGCATTTTCCAGAGTTGCAAGCTGACTTATATGGTCTAACCTTGCAAGTGCGCTTTTTGCACTATTTGCATGGCGAACGACATTATGAGAGCCTAGAGGCCTTAAAAGCTGGTATTCATCACGATGTAAAAGAATTACTTGAGTGGCGATCAAAGCAAACAACCCGCTAGAAAATATAGCTAATAAATAAAAAAAGCCCGCAACATTTTATCGTTGTGGGCTTTTTATAAATGCGCTTTTATAAAAATCTCATTTTCTTCTAAGCATCTGGATGCAGTCGCACGTTTAAGTCATCAATGACCTCAACCCATTCCGCATCTTTTTCCCATTCTTCTTGTAGAAAAGCTCGTTGACTGTCCGTCCAAATCTTAGCTTCTATTAACTTCTCTTCTTTTGCCAATTTATTATTGTCGATAAAACTATCAATTGCTTCGTCTGAGCTATCCAGCCCTAACTGAGCAAATAGCTCATTCATATTATATTCAGGTTCACCCAACATAACTTTCTCCTTAAATGATACAGATTAATGACACAGATTTGTATGTGCTTATTATTTAGACTAACCATTTTATTGTAGCAAGCTTTATGATAATAGCTGTTAATCAACGTTTATCTAACGTTATCAATTGTATTAACCGTCTCGCGTTGATGGTACAAAACTGAGAAGTTATGAAAGCAACTTATGTTAAGCATTAGAAAACAGCAGATTCTAAAGATATATGCTAAACCACAAAAAAGCCCTCAAAGTTTGTGAGGGCTTTTCATACATCATATACGTGTTATACATTATATGCTTAATAAACAGGGCTAAATTTTTAGCTGTTTAGCGACTTATGGTAGTAAGTGTGCTACTGCATCACGCTCTTCATTAAGCTCTTGCTCAGTGGCTGCCATCTTCTCTTTTGAGAAAGCTGAAGACACATCAACGTCAGCAACGATAGACCAGTCGCCATCTTTACAAGTACATGGGAACGAGTAAATCAAGCCTTCAGAGATACCATACTCGCCATTAGAGTAAACACCCATAGATACCCAGTCGTTATCATCAGTACCCATTACCCACGTGCGTACGTGTGCAATTGCAGCGTTTGCAGCAGAGGCTGCAGAAGAGGCACCACGAGCTTTAATGATTGCCGCACCGCGTTGTTGTACTTCTGGGATATAAGTCGCTTCATACCATTCGCGATCTACTAAATCTAATGCAGGCTTACCGTTTACGGTGCAAGCAGTCAAATCAGGGTACTGAGTTGATGAATGGTTGCCCCAAATGATCATTTTTTTCACGTCATTAATGGTGCTGTCAGTTTTACCTGCTAACTGTGCCATTGCGCGGTTATGATCCAAACGAGTCATCGCAGTAAAGTTACGTGGGTCTAAATCTGGTGCATTACGCTGAGCAATAACAGCGTTGGTATTAGCAGGGTTACCTACTACCAATACTTTAACATCGCGGCTAGCAACGTCATTCAATGCTTTACCTTGCGCTGAGAAAATCGCAGCGTTGGCTTCTAGCAAATCTTTACGTTCCATACCTGGGCCACGAGGACGTGAGCCTACTAGCAAAGCATAATCGATATCTTTAAAAGCAACATTGGCATCATCAGTTTGTACGATACCTGCTAATAGAGGGAATGCACAGTCTTCTAATTCCATAACCACACCCTTTAAGGCGTCTAGTGCTGGAGCGATTTCAAGTAATTGCAAGATTACTGGCTGATCTTTACCTAGCATTTCACCAGATGCAATACGAAATAACATAGCATAGCTGATATTACCAGCGGCACCAGTTACGGCAACACGTACAGGCTGTTTCATAGAATATTCCCTAATTGATTATTAGATAATTCATGATTATCATTTTAGATATCGACTTGCTAGATGAATAATAGCAGTCATAAACCGAGGGTTAGTGTAGCACTTCAGCGTATTAACCGTCTAGAGAAAGCGAGAAAGCTATCCATAACTATATTGTTACATTTTATACGAAAAAATATCGACAATTGTTATAGATAACTATATTAATAAAGTAATAGAGGAAGACAGAATAAGATTTAAAGTGTGCTTTATCAGAAGCATTTCGATGAATATCAAAACGTTGAAAAGAGTTTTTGAATGATTGGCGCTGCCGGCTAATGACGTGCTTTAGATACGCAATCCATAACTAGATTAATAAAGGAATATTATTTACCGCCTGAAATAATAAATTTACTGCCACAGTTATCCACGACATTATGACAAGTGCCGAATTGACTACCCTCATAACAAACATGCACATCGGTCAATATCATCTGACGACGACTACCGACTTGACAGAGTAAATCAACACTAGCAGGAGACATGCCACTATTAAGCTGGGTCATTTGCCCAATAAAACGAGATTTTAGCACCGTATAGCTATTCCCAGTATTTAACTCATTAGGCAGCTTTAATGCACCAGCATAGTTGGTGATTTGCCGAAAATAACTGCTGGCGCTGAGCGGACTACACGCGCCATAGCGCTGCCAAGCTTGGGTACGAACCGTCGTATCAGGCATGATACGGTTAACCACTTTTAGCTGTAGGGGTGTCAGACGTGGATCGCTACCGCGCCCACAGCGCTCACCATAGCCCATATCTAAGCCTGATACCGTTAAAGAATACCCTTCTAGGCACTGGCGCATACGAGAACGCGTTGGTTGTAAATTACATAAGGCTGGCGTCATCTCAATCATCAATACGCGCTGTCCGATTTTGGCAGCATTAGCAGCTTGCGCAGGCAGCATTGTCGCCCCTTGCAGCAATAGCAAAGCGGCAATACCGGTAGCAGTACGGCCTTTACTGACATATTTTTCGCTCATCAAGCACTTATTTACATGATCTGATAGCACTGTCTTTGACATCGAGCCCACCTTGGTCTGAATAGATAGCCGACACCTAGCTTGCGACGATATGGGCAGATTGAAATATGTTTTAATCATAAGGAGTTAGAGCATTTAGCAAGGATAAAAGTAGCTTATAAGCTTAGGTGCTAGCGCTGAAAGCGCCTAAATTAATAACCTAAGAATACACGGAGCAATGCAAATGATAATTAAAGCAATGGTAGCAAAATGCTTTTTTTAATCTATAGCAAAAACGTAAGCGTCATTTAATTTGGGCGTTATTCTCATCATCATTGAATAGCGACGCAAAAATAAAGATATGAAAAAACCACTAACAGTCTTTACCGTTAATGGTTTTTTAGTAGCATCAGTAAGCGTTAGAATCCGGCAGGCACGGTACCCATACGCTGACTAATCGGCTGACCACGACCTAATAGGCTGCTATAAATAGTGGCATTTTCCATCACGTGTTTGACGTAATTGCGCGTTTCAGGAAAAGCAATCGATTCGACATATTGATCTGCCGCCAATGAGCCATAAGCTGGCTGCCAACGCTTGGCATTGTTCGGGCCAGCATTATAGCCAGCCGTTGCCAATACAGGTTGGCTGTTCAATTTACCAAAGATATCACCCATATACCACGTACCATAACGAATATTAGTATCGCCACTATTGGCGCGGCTAGCACTGTAGGTCTCACCCAAATTGCGAGCGATATATTTTGCGGTATCTGGCATGACTTGCATCAGTCCACTCGCACCAACATTAGAGCGCGCAGAGGGTACGAAACGACTCTCTTGACGCATAATACCGTATGCCCATGCCGGATCAATACCAGCTGATTGACTATAGCGAACTACAGCACTTTGATGCGGCATCGGATGCGATATCGCCAAGCTGTTTACGCTGTCGGTATTATCAATCGCATATATCGCACGGTCAAGCCAACCTATGTCGTACGCTTGGCGAGCAGCAGCAATAATCAAATTATTGTCACGATTATCACGCGCTTTTTTCACCGCCCAGTTCCATTCGCGATTGGCATAGGCGCGACTGGCATCGGCGTTATATAAAGCAAATGCTCGGGCAAAATGTGGATTTTGCAACGCACGAGCTCGATCAGCGCTGCTGACATTTGGTAAATTACTACCACCCAAACGGCTAGCATCAAAACGTTGACCGACTTTATCTTTTGCCATCAAACCATAATATTCGTTGCTCTTCGCCAAATTTTGATACATTTTCTTAGCGGTATTACGCTTACTTGAATCGTTTGACTGCTCATACGCACGTGCCAGCCAATATTGCCATTGGTTGGTTTTTTGCGACTCAGCATCCATTCTTGAGATGGCTTCAACCACATCATCCCAACGACTAAAACGAATCGCTGCCATGGCATAATATTCTGCTTCTTCAAAACTAAAGTCATTGTCTAAGCTATTACGGAACCAGTCAACGGCTTCAACGTTAAAGCCATCGTCGGTATTGTGATTCATGCGCTGTACACCAAGGGTACGATAGGCTGCGCGGCGAGTATCATCCGTCAATAATTTAGCTGAACGCTGATCGTCTTGTTTGATATCAAAATCTAACTGTAGCGCGGCCTCACGATAAGACTTTTCTGCTATACGCCCTATGGCATACAAGTACAAATATTGATTGTTTTGGCTAGCAGGCTCACTGGCAAAACGACTGAAGAATGACGATGGGCTTAGTTGGATTTCACTCAATGACGAATAAGGAATAGGCGTGCCCAAACGTGAAGACAACGCCATAATATCGCCGGTCTTACCTTTACGTAGCATACGTTTAAGACGGGAGGTACGGTCTTGATTACTAATCAGCGCGTTGTTATTCATCTCTAGCGCCAACTGATCACATAGAGCAGGCTGCTTTTTGGTCGTCAGCCACACATCAGACTTCGCTGCCATGGCGCGCATGGTATCGCCGCCGTTATTGAATCCCAACGCAACGGCACAGCGTTCACTGTCATCGGCGTTGGTAATTAGATTCGCAACTTGCCGTACTGAGGCATAATCATTTGACCCAGCTTTGGTTTCAGCAAAATCAGCAACCAGCTTTTCCGCCATCACTGTATCCGGATATTGGCGTACAAACTGCGATACGGCCGCTGAGCTTTGCGAATTAAGATCCAGATTCATCCGCCAGTAAGTTGGATACATGGCAAACAAGCCGCCACTCATTGCTTGCTCATAATTATAAAGCGCATTAACATCGCCGCGTTCTGCCGCAATTGCCGCCGCAGTGAATGAACCCACTCCATTGTCTGGCTGATAACCGCTATTTTGTGGCGAGCTGTTTTGTTGAGCGTTATTTTGTGTGTAACCGTCAGGCTTATAGCTCTCAGGCTGGTAGCTTTCTACTTGATACTTGCCTTCTTGTTGGTATGTACTACTATCGCCCCATGTCAATTCTGCGCAAGCAAGTTGCGAAAATCCTAACGCTCCTACCGCTGTCGCCAAACTCAGCGCACTGGTTCTGAGCCCGGTTTTTTTAAACCGTTCGGGCGTATAATTTTGATGATGAGCATTCTTATCCATGATACCAGGAGCAACCTGCGGCTTTGTCATACTGACTCTCTTTATAATATGTCTAAATAATTCATCTAAGTAATGTGTCTTAAATAATTTTTCTAAAACGGTTTGAATCGCAATTTATTGAATAGTGCTGATAGGATTGCATTCATCATACTATACTCGTTGCACTTTCAACCATAAGCTTTACTTTTCATTAATAAACTGGATAGCACTGTGTAACACAGAGGTGTTATCGAGCATTAATCATTGTTCATTATTACTGATACCAGTTATAGCCAAATAATGCTCGATAAGCAATTGATACTATTATAAATAATCTATTACCATTATCATTACTAGCACACGCTAATTTTTCACATTGACGTGGGGTTGTGATAAAATACGCCACCTGTTAATCGCCTACCCCGCTATATTTTTAGTCAATCATGGACTTATCCTTATGAGTGTTACTGTATTCAATCCTCGCCTCGATGACGCTGCTGTCGCTGACATCACTGCTATTGCGCCTGCCGTCACTGCACTCAAAGAACCAAGTTCAGCCGAAGCACCGGTAAAATCAGCAACTAAAAAAGTATTTATCACCACCCAAGGCTGTCAGATGAATGTCTATGACTCGGGCAAAATGCTCGATGTCCTTGGCGATTCACACGGCATGGAAGTGACCCATGATATCGATGAAGCCGATGTACTGCTGATGAATACCTGCTCCATTCGCGAAAAAGCCCAAGAAAAAGTCTTTTCAGAATTGGGTCGCTGGCGTAAACTGAAAGAAAAACGTCCTGACCTCGTCATCGGCGTTGGCGGCTGTGTCGCTTCACAAGAAGGCGACAACATCCAAAAACGCGCGCCTTATGTTGACATGGTTTTTGGTCCACAAACTTTACACCGTTTGCCAGAGCTATATGACCAATCACATGAGCAACGCGAGATTGCACCTAAAAATCGTATTGGTACTGTGGATGTATCTTTCCCAAGTATCGAAAAGTTTGATTTTTTACCAGAGCCAAGAGTAGAAGGTTATAAAGCTTTTGTTTCTATCATGGAGGGCTGCTCGAAGTATTGCTCGTTTTGCGTGGTGCCTTATACTCGCGGTGAAGAATTATCGCGCCCACTTGATGATGTATTGGCTGAAATCGACAGCTTAGCCGAACAAGGTGTGCGTGAAATCAATCTACTTGGTCAAAACGTCAATGGCTATCGCGGCGAAAAAGACGATGGTAGTATTTGCCGCTTCGCTGAGCTATTGCACTATGTCTCTCACGTCGATGGCGTTGAGCGTATTCGCTACACCACCAGTCACCCGCTAGAATTCACCGATGACATCATTGATGCCTATGCACAATTGCCAGAATTGGTATCACACCTGCATCTGCCCGTTCAGAGCGGCTCAAACGCTATCTTGGCGGCGATGAAACGTAACCATACCATTGATGTTTATATTAATCAGATTAATAAACTTAAAGCCATTCGACCTGATATTTACTTATCGAGCGATTTTATCATTGGCTTCCCGGGGGAGACCGATGAAGATTTTCAAGCGACGTTGAATTTGGCAAAAGAGCTAAACTTCGATCACTCATACAGCTTTATTTATTCTAAGCGTCCGGGTACGCCAGCGGCAGAACTGCCAGACGATGTGAGCTTCAAAACTAAGAAAGAGCGCTTGGCTGAATTTCAACAAGTGATTATCGACTCAACGCTTGCTAAAACCCATGAGATGGTTGGCACTACGACCCGCGTCTTGGTTGAGCAAGTCGCCAATCGTCATCCTGACTGCTTAATCGGTACGGCGGATAATACTCGTACCGTGATGTTCCCTTATGATGTTGATAAAATGGACGAGTTACTTGGCAAAATCGTCAGCGTGCGCGTGACTGACTTTGTTAGTCCGCATATGGTAAAAGGCGAGCTAATCGAAATATTGGCATAACCGTTAGAAAATAATCTTGAGTAAATAAAAAAGCCGTTCGCTATTCAATAGTGAACGGCTTTTTTTATGCTTATTTAAAAGCTTTATTTACAACACCTTTTAGTAATTCTTCAAACCTGAGACAGCGTATAAATAGAGTTAATCGCAAGCAACCTGATTGAATTTCTCTATCAGCATAAAATTTTTAGCAGTTAACCTTTATTTGAAACTACCCTTATTTATTGGTGAGACTACTATCGTAACTTATTTACTAAAACGACTAATTTGCTCCATTGCTTGCTTTAATAGTGCGTAATCGGGTTCCTCTTTCAATGGCTTATACTCCTTATCAATGTATGAAAATTGTCCTGCAGAGCCAACCTCCATAATATCCTGATGAGCAACTACAGCGTATTTGCTATAGCTAGAAGAAAGCAACCAATCACGATCAACAGGCTTACCCAATAAATCCACTCCCATAGAATAGTCTTGTATTGGATTTTTCACTCCAAGATAGTTCTGTAATAGTGTTGGTACAACATCTTGATGGCTCGTGAAGTAGTTATTCCAGCCATCGACATTTGTAGGCACGTTTTTACCAACGATAACAAAAGGAACGTGTATTTGAGGGTTTGAAAAATTACTGTTATGTCCCCAATAGTTCTGCTTATTATCATTTATCTCTTCGCCATGGTCACCTGTAATAATGACGATAGTGTTTTCCATCTCTCCTGAGGCATTCAATTCATCTAATACTTGCTTAGCAAGACTGTCGACAAAATGTACGCTCGTTTTATAACGATTCATTAATGGTTGAGGATCAGTTTTATTATTTAACTTTAAATAATTGACTTCAGATAACATTGGCTCATAGCGATGAGGATAGTCTTTAGGGAAGTCATAGCTATGTGGTGAATCGTAAAATAAAAATGAAAATGAAGGCTTTAAGCGGTCTCTTTGTCCAAACCAGTTTAACCATTCTTCTGTAATATTTTGGTCGCGCTCAACCGCTGTACTGCCTTTGGACTCTTTGCGAAGATTAGGCACTTTTAAAAACACGGTTTGGTCAAACTCAGGATTATGTAGTTGCGCAGATGCGAATATACCTAACGGGTAATCTAAATCTTGCATACGATCGATAAAAACAGGGCTTGTTTTATTATCTATTGCACTGTGCCAGTACGTCGATGGAATACCATAAAAAAAACCAAAAATCCCTGCTCGCGTTGCGTTTCCTGTTGATAGATGGTTTTGAAAAATTGTACCATTTTGAGAAAAATTCCAAAGATTTGGGGTGTTTTCTGCATTAAAAGTATCTGCTCGCCAAGAATCTATAACTAAAAAGACAATGTTCGGAGGATTTGCTACGACTTGCGTTTGCAATGGTTGTAATGGAAATTTAAAATCTCCTTGTTTTTGCATAGTCATCAATTTTTGCTTTTCTAAAGCTTCCTCATCAATCCAGCCATATTTAGTCATTAAACTATTAGAAGTCATTGGATAGAACAGTGGTAGATAGCGTTTAAGCTGGGTCACTGATTGGTAAGCGTGCGCTGCGGCCCAAATATGGATTAGATGACTTAGCAATAGAGCTGTTACTGCTGAAATGCTAAAAATACGCCCTGTTTTTGCTGGCAATCTAATCTTTCTTTCATCAATTGCATATAAAACACCTAATTCTATAGCAAATACCAATACCACAGCACCTATGACCATTAGCCAGGTCGCTACAGATAAGCTAACAATTTGTCCTGCGAATATCAAATCTAACATTGCAGGATTGATATGAAAGCGATAGCTTGCGAATACAGCAGTATCAATAAATAGATAAACCAATATTAACGATGCTAATGTCGCAACGATTATTCGGCGTATCCAACCATAAGGTAAAAAGAAAAAGGGAAGCAGAATAAGGCTCACAATAGCCGTCAAAGCAACCATATGTGAGAATGTCGAAAGGACTAAAAACAATAGTCCTAGCATATCACTCGGTACTTCAGGTAAAAACCTTAAGTATCGTAAGGCGATAAAAATAGCGAAAATAGAGTTGATCAGGATAAAATATCCATAAGTCGTTAATCTTTCTTTAATAGTCATATTATTATTAAGTCGCAATAAAGTTGAATGAACTAAAACCATTTACGCTTTATGCAAAATGATTGGCTCAATCATCGGTAATAATGGCATCAAGGATAACGTAGTAGTCAATTTTTAGGCTGTACTGGGCTGATTTGAAAATAACTGGGGCAAAAAGCAGCTTTAATGAAAGTAAAGCTCATTAAATAAAAAAATGGTTAATTATAGGACTTTTAAATGATTTGAACAATTGTTTTAAGCTCATTTTAAGATAAACACTCTTTTATATTAAGCTTGCGATGACGTCAGCCAATAAAGCCGCGGCAATTAAGATAAATATCACCCCGCAACCACGATTAAGCCAAGCTAAACGCTCGCCAACATCCAACCAACCTGCCAGCTTTTTGCCGCCAATCGTATAGATAAGTTGCCAAATCGTCTCACTTAAAAACAGCCCTAACGTTAGCATGATATATTGTGGCCATAGCGGCGCACTGAAATTGATAAATTTAGGAAAAAAGGCCGCAAAAAATAAAATCGCCTTCGGATTGGATAGTGACACCCACATACCCGTCCGAAACAGCATCCAATCGCTAGGCGCTGCCCTAACCGCTGCACTAGAGAGTGAGCGCGGCTTAAGTTTATCAGGTTGCTGGATATTATCAGGGCGATTAGAGCTCGTTGCCAGTTCTGCGCTAACCTCCGCATTCATTGCGCTCATTACACTGGCATCATCCATTAAACTGTTGTTAGCGGCATTATCACGCCACGATGAAATACCCAAATAAATAAGGTAGATGGCACCTACTGTTTTAATGACCGTCAATAACCACGGCGACTGCCGACTGATAACATCCAATCCCAATAGCGTCGATAGTAACAGGATAAATAACCCAAGGCTTAGACCTGCCAGCGTCCATAAGGTGCGCTTGACGCCATAATTAAGACCATACTGAAATGCCAGTAGCATATTCGGACCGGGAGTCGCTGAGATAAAAAACGTACTTGCAAAAAATACCGCAAACAGATGCCAAGACATCAACTAACCCCTACTTTTTTATTTAAAATTAACTGACTACACGAAAAAATAAACACCGCCATAAAGACGGTGTATTTTATATCAACTAATACCGAGAAAGCGCAGTTTATTTCTCCACCGTACAACTTGCTAATAGACGCTGTAAAAAACTATCGCAGCGCTCAATCTCATTTAACGCAACATATTCATCGGCTTTATGTGCCTGCTCAATACTGCCAGGGCCACAGATAATGGTTGGAATACCACTATTGGTAAATTGTCCACCCTCGGTTGCATAGGCAACTTTGTGACGTTTATCATCCCCCGTCAGTGCGGCTATTAGCGCTTGTAGCTCGCCACTGTCGTTATCAGTCATTGCTGGCACGCTTTCCTCTTGCATCAGTTCAATACCGGTTTCTGGTGCGCGTGCTTGCATTTGTGCTGTTAATTCTGCAACTTTTGCTTGAATCGGTGCGAGGATATCGTCCTGTGTCATATGCGGTAGATTGCGATAATCAAAGGTAAACTCACATAAATTAGGCACAATATTAGTCGCTGTACCGCCTTGTATCGTTCCTACAGATAATGTCGAATAAGGCACATCAAACAGCACATCATTATCAAGACGCTGGCTTAATTCATCTGCCAACTCATCAACATAGCCCACCAAACGGCTGGCATAGCTGATAGCATTAACCCCTGTCGCTGTCAGTGATGAATGCGCAGATTTGCCATGCACGCGGCAACGGTAGACGGCAATACCTTTATGCGCCACCACCATCGCCATATTGGTCGGCTCACCAACGATACAATAATCCGGTGTAATACCGCGTACCTTTAAGTCTGCCAAAATTAATGGCGCGCCCAAACAGCCAACTTCTTCATCGAATGACAATGCCAAATGCAGAGGACGACGTAGCTGACCACTATTCGATAGCTGTACCGCTTTTGGCAACAGCGTCAAAGCACAAGCGATAAAACCTTTCATATCACAAGCACCGCGCCCGTATAGCTTGTCATCACGTATCGTTGCGCTAAATGGCTCTGATGTCCAATCCTGACCATCGACTGGCACCACGTCAGTATGACCAGATAGCACAAGACCGTTATTTACTTTATCCGCATTTTTCCCTGCTGGTACTGTCACGAATAAATTGGCTTTGTTTTTGGCGTTATTAAAGGTCAAATCTACTGTTAAGCCTAATTGCTCACAATAGCGTTGCACGTCTTCAATTAACGCCAAATTTGAATGGCGACTAACCGTATCAAAGGCAATAAGCCTTGTTAGCCAGTCAATGCTGTTTTTAGGATAATCAGCATTAAACATAGCTTGTTTTTTATCGTTATTGTGAGTTGCGACAGTCATGAGATATCCTTATCACGATACAAAATAAAAAGACCTCAGTTTTTTTGGAATGAGTCTTTTTGGAATGAGCGTTGTTGCAGCGCCTTTACTTCTGCATCTAATCCGGCAATCGGACCTTCAACAGGGACATCAGGCGCAACTTCTTGAATAGACAAAGTATTGATCGGTGACGAGGATTTAACACCCATCTCCTTCATCCACTCGCCCAACTGTTTTGAGGAACTAACATAAACAATGCGACCAAGCCCTGCCCACGCATGAGCCGCTGAGCACATAGCGCAATGCTCACCGGAAGTATAAACCACTGCTTGCGCACGCGCATCGGCAGTCATATTTTTTGCCGCCCATTGAGCGACGGCAATCTCAGGGTGATACGTTGCATCAACCGTATTGGCACGGTTACGATCTTCGCGTAATGCATGACCCTCGCCATCGACCAGTACGCTACCAAATGGCTCATCACCTGCCTCTAAAGCTTCGGTGGCAAGCTCAACGCAGCGACGCAGATGTTGCATATCATTGTCAGTTATCATCACAATCTCCTTTTATCACCTTATGGTAAATCACAGTTCCTATTGCACTTTATATTACACCACATTGCGGCGCATTATCTTGCGTCGCACCATCTTGCATTGCATCGAAGCATTTATGATGCATTTCATTTACGATGGATTATTTTGATTCATGATATCAATCACTGGTGGCATCGGTTTTGGCAGCTTACCTTCTGCTTGTAGCTCTTTAGTGGTTTTGGCATCGATAGCAAGTCCAGCGATCAGCGCAATATCTTTGACCGGCTTACGTTGACGAGTGGCAAAACTTACTGGAACCATACGCGCAAACTCATAAATATAAAGATAAGACTCTTCGCCGCCTTCAAAATCTTCATCATCTTCTAGACGAATTCCACCAATTTTGGCCAAATCCGATAACATCTCATTCTCTTCGCTACTTAGACCGCAATCAGTAATACCAAAGCCTGTCATAAAACCATTAGCCCACTGTTTCAGAGCCATCACGCGCTCGTATAAGTCATGTTCATCGTCAGGTACAAGCGGCGTATAAGAATAAGCATCTTCTTTGTCTTTTAACTGAAACACTGTATCTTCTGCTTCTTCAGTCAGCAAGGTCAATGCTTCGTCAGGTAGTGGCGCAAAACTCAACTCCTCAAATACTTTTGCCCATACCTGCTCGTCAGGCGCATTGCAGGCGGTCATCAGCCCTGTCATTAGACCATGTACCTCACTGATAGACACATCAGTCCAGTCGTCAAACGCCTTTAGCCACGTATTCCAGCCAGAGATATTGTCATTCATAATAGATGCCCTAATAGTTGGTTGTTAATGATTGCTTATAAAATAAAAATAAACGCAGCACGATGTCATCGACAAGGCTGCGGCTAATAAAAATAAAGAGATTAAGCCCAATGCTGGTAATTACTTTGTTGGTATAGATATTATGCGGTCACCTATGGCATTATTAAACGCAGACAACAAAATTCATTTACGCTTACTTGTTAAGGATAAAAACTGACTATGTATGACCAACTTAGAATATTAGAAAAAATGATACTCGACATCAAAAAACAGTATCAGCTTGTCAGTGCTGAACTTAGCAGCCTCAAGCAACAACCCCTTACCGATCCACAAGAACTTACCGCCTTAAAAACCAAACTCGATAGCAGCTATACAGAACGCGATGGTACCAAAAAACAATTAAACGATCTCGATAAGCGCTACCAAAACCTAGCAGAAGCACACCACATGATTGGTGAAGAGCAAGATAAGCTACAAAAGCAGATTAGCCAATTGCAACAACAAAATAGTGAGCTGCAGCAACATAATAATGAATTAAAACAGCAAAACAGTGATATTAAACAACAAAATAGTGATTTGAAAAAGAAAAACGAATTGGCAGCTGAGCGTACGCAGGTAGTATTACAGCGCTTAACCCGTATCGATCAAGCAGAAGGTTAGTGATAGCTTAAATCAACAGCAATTCAGCATCGTTTTTTGCCTATAAAGCTAGCACGATATTCACTGTCATATCTTATATGACCCACTTTACTGACCAGACATTGTAGGATTTATCATGACCGATAACCAGTCCAAATCTATAGAAAAACAGCCGCAAGAGAGCCAAGTAAAAAGTAACCAAGCACAAACGACTGAGCTTAAATCACAAAATGTCGTTTCAAATAATTCAAACACACAAGGTGACGCTGCCAAACCTGCGGCTAAAGTCACTAGCGCCCCTGAACCACAAGTCAAAAAAGTGGATATTGCAATTGCCGGTGTAACCTATCCGATTTATTGTCCAGTACATGAAGAAGAAGAATTGCGTGCCGCGGTTTTTTATATCAATGATTACGTGCTAAATCTCAGAAGAAATGCCCCGAGTCTTAGCCAAGAAAGCTTACTAGTACTATGCTGCTTAAATTTACATGAGAAAATTCAGACTAATAAAAGAAATGAAGAAGACCGTTTACAGCAAAACAAGCAATCTGAAGCATTGCTGAATAAAGTTATAAAAGACGCCCATTCTATCTTATAGGTCAATACTGCTATTAAGTTGATCCCAATATATTAAACAGGAAAGCGCTTAGCTTTAATAAACTAAGCGCTTTTTTAGCTACGAGCAGTAAAATAATTATTTATACATCTGAGTTATAAACCCTTCCCGCATGAAAATCTGCTTGGTGCTCATAGTTGCAAAAGAATAGCGCCTTGTTATCTTCAACGTTGCTATTATTGCTAATGCTCTCACTATCTACAGCCAAGCTTGGATTGCTCTCAAGCACACCGCGATATTCAGCTAAGCTATTGCCACAAAAATCGCACTGACGCAGTGTGATCACATCGCCTTTTTTTGGCATCATGCTTTTGGGCGCACGTGGGTACATAAACTTATAAAACCCCCACATTACCATCCAGATAATGATGATTACAATGATAACGGCTAACACGGCAGTGCTCCTTCAAATATGGCTGAATACATTATAAACTCAACGCTTCAGAATAATCACATAAAAAACTGGCCACATTGAGCCAGTTTTCATTTTAAAAAAATAAATTATTTAGCAATTATGCTGACAATATTATAACTGCAGCTCACTAATATCCGCCACCGTCAAAAATAAAGCACGTACTTGTTTAAGCAACGCTAAGCGATTGGCTTTGAGTGCCGCGTCTTCACTATTCACCATCACATCGGCAAAAAACTGCGTCAATGGCGCATCTAAGCTGACCAAGGTTTGCAAGATTTTCGTATAGTTGGCAGTTTCAAGTAACGGCGTGACATTCGACTGCGCTTGTTGCACAGCCTCATATAGCGCTTTTTCGGCGTCCTCGGTTAATAGCAACGCGTCAACCTGATCGGCGACTACTCCTTCAGATTTAGCTAAAATATTGGCAACACGTTTGTTAGAATCAGCTAACATTGAAGCTTGTGGCAGCTCGCTAAACGCTTGTACTGCACGAATACGCTGATCAAAATCAAGCGGCATGTGTGGATTAATGGCTTGTACTGCTTGAATGGTATCAACGCTGACACCCTGCTCGGTATACATCGCCCGATAGCGAGAGTTTAAAAATGCCAATACTTGGGTAAAGGTATCGCCCATCTTAGTAATCTTGCTACCGTCAGCAGTACTATAGTTTTTAATAGCTTGCTCAACTAAGGCAACCAAGTTAATTGGCAATTGCTTTTCAATTAAAATACGTAGAATGCCAATCGCTGAACGACGTAAGCTAAAGGGATCTTTTGAACCAGTAGGCGCTTGGTCAATAGCAAAAATACCCACTAGCGTATCTAAGCGATCTGCCAACGCTAGACAGATACCAATCGGCGTTTTCGGTAATACATCACCGCTAAATTTGGGCAAATATTGTTCTTCTAAACTTGCTGCTACCGCTTCAGGCTCATTATTTAGACGGGCATAATAGGTACCCGCGATACCTTGAAGCTCTGGATACTCACCGACCAATGAACTTGCCAAATCCGCCTTAGATAATATCGCTGCACGTACTGTCTCATCGATATCAATCTGCTGTCCTTGCTGCTGCATTAACGCAGCGATAAAAGCAGCAAGCTTAGCAATACGCTCAGATTTTTCCCAAATAGTACCCAGCTTATCTTGGAATACACGAGTTTTGAGGCTTTCTGTTAGCGCAAATAATGGCTGTTTTTGATCTTGTAAGAAGAAAAACTCAGCATCAGCCAAACGCGGACGTACAACCTTCTCATTACCTTCAATAATTTGATTGGGGTCTTTAGATTCAATATTGGTAATAAAAATAAAGTAAGGCTGTAGCGTACCGGCTTTATCCGTCAAGCAAAAATACTTTTGATCCGCTTGCATGGTAGAGATAAGCGCTTCTTGTGGTACTTGTAAAAAGCGCGGCTCAAAGCTTGCACGTAGCGCAATTGGAAAATCAACCAAGGCAGTGACTTCATCTAGCAAACTTTGTGGCACAATCGCGTCTGAATTAACCTCATCTGCCAATGCTTTGACTTGGTTTTTAATCAGCATTTGACGCTTATCAAAATCCACCACCACTTTTAAGCCATCAAGAAGTTGCTCATAATCATTGGCGTGAGCGATAGTATAGTAATCAGGGCTATGGAAACGATGCCCACGCGTTTGATTACCGGTCTGATGTCCTTGGATAGTAGCATCAATGACAGCATCATCTTGCATCAAGACTGCCCACTGTACCGGACGGACGAACTCATTGCGGCTGGCGCCCGAACGCATACGCTTAGCGATTGGTAGGTTATCAAGTGCGGTTTGAAAGATTGCAGGAAGCAGCTCAATAGTCGCCTGCCCCTCAATGGTTTGCACATAACCGACGTAGTCGCCTTTATCGGTATTGATAGTCGTCAGCTCGCTGGCTTCAATGCCCAAGCCTTTAGCAAAGCCCATCGCAGCGCGGGTCGGATTACCATCCGCATCAAACGCTGCTTTAATCGCAGGCCCTCGTTTTTCCTCAGTACGGTCAGGCTGCTTATCAGCAATACCTTGAATCTGAATCGCCAAACGACGCGGTGCCGCAAAAGCTTTGATACTATCAAAGGTAATGTTAGCTGCAGCTGATTGTATAATGAAGCTTTGCTGTAATGAATCGCGTAAAATTTTTAAGCTTTTTGGAGGTAGCTCTTCACACCCCAATTCAAATAAAATAGTACTCATGGGATGCTCCTATTTATGGTTATTAGTAGATTGGTTGTGGTCTGTACTTTCAGTTGCAACGTCTTCTTTTGGCAAATACTTATCAAGCGCCGCTTGGCGATGTGCCTCGTCCGCCAGTGGGAAGCCTAGCTTGGCGCGTGCTTCGACATAACCAATGGCCACTTTACGAGCCAGCGTACGTACGCGTAGGATAAAGCGCTGACGTTCGGTCACTGAAATCGCACCGCGGGCATCAAGTAAGTTAAAGGCATGTGAGGCTTTTAGCACCATCTCATAGGCTGGTAGTGGTAAACCTTCAGCAACTAACTTATCCGCTTGCTGCTCATAAAAGTCAAACATCTGTCCCATCATTGGTACATCGGCATGTTCAAAGTTATAGGTAGACTGTTCAACTTCGTTTTGATGAAAGACATCGCCATAAGTAACACGTCCAAACTCACCATCTGCCCAAACCAAATCATAAACGCTATCGACACCTTGCACATACATGGCTAGGCGCTCAAGACCATAAGTAATCTCGCCCGTGACTGGATAACACTCAAGACCGCCCACTTGCTGGAAGTAAGTAAACTGAGTCACTTCCATACCGTTTAGCCAAATCTCCCAACCCAGACCCCATGCACCAAGCGTTGGTGACTCCCAGTTGTCTTCAACGAAGCGCACATCATGCACCAATGGATCGATACCTATGGCTTCAAGTGAGCCTAAATATAGCTCTTGGATATTGGGTGGATTAGGTTTGAGTACTACTTGAAACTGATAGTAATGTTGCAAGCGGTTTGGGTTATCGCCATAACGACCGTCCGTTGGGCGACGTGACGGCTGCACGTAAGCGGCATTCCAGCGCTCAGGACCTAATGAGCGCAGAAACGTCGCGGTATGAAAAGTACCCGCGCCAACTTCCATATCATAAGGCTGCAAGATAACGCAGCCCTTGTCGGCCCAATAATTCTGCAAAGTCATGATTAAATCTTGAAACGTCATCGGTTGAGGATCTTTGTCTTGTATCATCGGGGTTGTCGCTTGGGATGTCATAGTTTCGGGTATCATAGTTTGAAGTGTCATAGCAAAACCACTGTGAATTAGTATTAATAAATAAATCTTTGATAGCACTCGTATAGCCTATTTGGCAACGATGCTATTTGCCTGCTCACCTTACTAAAAATTGACTATTTTATCTATATTTACATGAACTAAATTTATCTCGTGGACAGAAATATTCACTAATAAGGCTTATTGACAAGCAAACTGATGCAATAAAAGCCATTAAAGCAATAGATAAAAAAATACCCAAATGCGCGAGCATTTGGGCAGGAGGAAAAGTATGTCTTGGTATCCTGATTAGTCAGGCTTTTTGTTTTTTGGGGAACGGCTATTTCTTATTAAAAATTTTTACATTAAATCTGTTTTGCTAAGAATTTTTTATCAAAGCTATTACTAATTACGAAATCACTGATAAGACTGACTGTTTGCTTTCGGCATAATGATCCATAAGATAATGTAGATTAAAATACCCGGTACTGCTGCACTTAAGGTTGAGACAATGAAGAATAGCAACCTGACCCACGTTGGTGACCAACCGACATATTCTGCAATGCCACCCATCACGCCAGCTATCATTTTATTATTCTGTGACCGATGTAATTTTGCTAATTTAGCCAAATCAAATACCTCTCTTACAATTATTTATTTTATTTCTATTTTTAACGTTAATATTTTTTTACCATTAATGCTTTTGACAGACTTTAAAGATTTTTTATCTTCTTAACTTATGAATAAGTATAGCAATCATTTATATTATATCTGTTGAGTATATAGACGTGCTTTGTGAGTTTATGCTACTTAAGCTTACTCTAACCTGTCCTTAACACCCGTAAATCCCTGATTTTAAATAGTTATTTCAAATTGTTTCAAGATTAACTTTGTTTCTCGCATCTTGCGCTTTCTTTACTCTAATTTTGCCAGTCTAGGGTTTATTTAAGTTGATAAGAAGTTAGCAGATAACGTAGCCGAATCATAAAAATGAGAAAAAACCTAAATTAATGCCAAGATAA